>DASTUJ010000116.1 GCA_035759705.1 Actinomycetota bacterium
ACGCGCCCGCCGGCTCGGCCGAGCGCGACTGGTACGTGTGGTCGGACACCGAGGAGCGCTACCAGGACGCGCGCATCATCTTCACCGACAGCGAGCCGTCGAACTGGACCTGGGACCCGGTGCGCCAGCAGTACTACTGGCACCGCTTCTTCTCCCATCAGCCCGATCTGAACTACGACAACCCCGAGATGCGGGAAGCGATGATGAACGTAGTCCGCTTCTGGCTCGACCTCGGCCTGGACGGCTTCCGGTTGGACGCGGTGCCCTACCTGTTCGAGCGGGACGGCACCAACGGCGAGAACCTGCCGGAGACCCACGAGTACCTCAAGCACCTGCGGGCGACCATCGACTCCGAGTACCCGGGCAAGGTGCTGCTGGCGGAGGCCAACCAGTGGCCGTCGGACGTGGTCGACTACTTCGGCGACGGCGACGAGTGCCACATGTGCTTCAACTTCCCTCTGATGCCCCGGATGTTCATGGCGCTACGCCGGGAACAGCGGTACCCGATCACCGAAATCCTCGCTCAGATCCCCCCGATCCCGGACGGCGCCCAGTGGGCGCTTTTCCTGCGCAACCACGACGAGCTGACGCTCGAGATGGTCACCGGCGAAGAGCGTGACTACATGTACAACGAGTACGCCAAGGACCCCCTGATGAAGCTGAACCTCGGCATCCGCCGCCGGCTGGCGCCGCTGCTGGACAACAACCTCGGATCGATGGCGTTGTTCCACGCCATGTTGTTCAGCCTGCCGGGCAGCCCGATCCTGTACTACGGAGACGAGATCGCCATGGGGGACAACGTTTTCCTCGGCGACCGCGACGGCGTGCGCACCCCGATGCAGTGGACCCCGGACCGCAACGGCGGCTTCAGCAGCGCCGACTTCGCCCGCCTCTACCTGCCTCCGCTGATGGATCCCGTCTACGGCTACCAGGCGGTGAACGTCGAATCGGAGATGCGGAACCCTAGTTCGTTTCTACATTGGGTAAGAAGAATGTTGGTGGTAAGAAAAAACCACCCGGTCTTCGGAACCGGCGCCATGGAGGTGCTCAGCAACCAGAACCCGTCGATCCTGGCCTATATCAGGGAAACGGAGGACGACATCATCCTGTGCGTGAACAACCTCAGCCGCTTTGCGCAACCCGTCGAGCTCAACCTCGGCCGCTTCCAGGGCAAGACCCCCGTCGAGATGATCGGGCGAGTCCCGTTCCCCAAGATCGGTGAGCTGCCCTACCTGCTGACGCTCGGGGAGCACGGCTTTTACTGGTTCCAGCTGGTGGACGCATGAAATCCGTCGACCGGGACGACCTGATCCAGGCGCTCGAGCGCTTCCTTCCGCTCCAGAGGTGGTTCGGTGGCAAGGGCCACGAACTCGTCGAGATCAACCCCGAGGTCATCGACCTGGTTCGGGAGGAGTGGCCGGCGCTGATCCGGGTCGAGGCGGTCGTCAAGGCATCGGGCATCGACGACGAGCGGTACAACGTCCTGATCGGCCTTCGCCCCGCCGACTGGACCTTGACCTTTTTGGAGGGCAACTCCGAGGCCCTGCTGGGCGAGCTGAACACCGACGAGGGCCCCGTCTGGGCCTACGAGGCAGTGCGTGACACCGAGCTTTCCCGAAGACTCTTCAAGGAGCTGTTCCCCGACATCCTCCAGCCGGCCCGGGTGCGTCCGATCACCGCCGAGATGTCCAACACCATGCTCATCTACGACGACCAGGTGGTCTTCAAGATCTTCCGGACCCTGTCGGAGAAGGTCAACCTGGACCTGGAGGTCACCGAGGCGCTGGGAAGGGTCGGATTCCCCCATGTCGCCGCGCCGCTGGGGGTCTGGCGGAAGGACGGAACCGATCTGGGGATGGTGCAGCCGTACCTGGCCGGCGGGGTCGAAGGCTGGGCGATGGCGCTGACGTCGCTCCGCGACATGTTCGGCAGCCGGGCCGACCCGTGGGTTTCCGGAGGCGACTTCGCCGCCGAGGCGTTTCGTCTGGGCACCACCACCGGGAAGCTCCACGCCGCGCTGGCCGAAGCCTTCGGGACCTTCCCGGGCAACTCAGCCGAGTGGGCCAAGGCCATGGAGGGCCAGCTCGAGAGGATCGACCACCCGGACCTGGACAAAGAGGCTGCGAGTCGTATGTTCGAACGCCTGGCGGCGCTGGAGGACTGCGGTCCGGCCATCCGCATCCACGGCGACATGCACCTGGGCCAGGTCATGCGAACCGACACCGGCTGGTTCGTCCTGGACTTCGGCGGGGAGCCGTCGAGGCCGGTGGAGGAACGGCGGATGCCCACGTCGCCGATGAAGGACGTAGCCGGGATGCTGCGCTCACTGCACTACGCGACCTGGACCGCTGCCGCCGAACAGGAGGACCAGGAGCAGGTGGCGCAGGAGCTTGCGCACGAGTGGGAGCAGCGCAACCGGGGCGCCTTCGTCGACGGTTATCTCCGGGCGGCCAGGGAGGCCGGGGGACTGCTGCCCACCGACGAGGACAACTTCGGCCTGGTCCTGAAGGCGTTCGAGCTGGACCGGGGCATCTACGAGATCGGCTACGAGCTGGCCCACCGGCCGGAATGGGTGAAGATCCCGATGGCGGCTATCCAGAGCCTGTACTAGCAGGGCCGCCCGGCAGGTTCCGCCACTTCTCGTCGAGGCAATCTGTTTCCCCCAGGTCCTCCGCGCGGATCCGCTTGTGCTTGTGCGCGATCGATGCCCTCAAGCGCATGCCGGCCGATTCATGCGAGCCCGCATCCTCGCGATCAGGTCTCGCTGCCCTGTAGCGTGCCCCCCGGGCCGATCATCTGGATACCGCCCCGGCGGCCGAAGCTGCGCTAAGGTCGCAGGCATGGCGCCGTCCAAGTCGGAGCACTATCTCGAGCTCAACGGTCACGAGGTCAAGGTTAGCAACCCTGACAAGATCTTCTTCAAGGAGATCGGAGTCACCAAGCTCGACCTGGTGAACTACTACCTGGCCGTCGCTCCGGGGGCGATCCGGGGCGTTTACGACCGGCCGACCTCTCTCAAGCGCTTTCCCAACGGCGCCGACGGCGACTTCTTCTTCCAGAAGCGGGTGCCGTCGCCCCGGCCGGAGTGGATCCAGACCGCCATCGTCCGGTTCCCGAGCGGCCGGTCGGCGGAGTTCCTGACGATCGTCGACGAGGCCCACCTGGTGTGGGCGATCAACCTCGGGTGCATCGACCTGAATCCGTGGCCGGTCCGTCGGACCGACCTGGATCGTCCGGACGAGCTACGGGTGGACATCGACCCGACGCCGGGCATCCCGTTCGAGCACGTCCGGGAGGTGTCGATGGTGGTCAAGGAGGTGCTCGACGAGCACGGCCTGACCGGCTTCCCGAAGACCTCGGGCTCGCGGGGAATCCACATCAACGTGCGGATCCAGCCGCTCTGGGGTTTCACCGAGGTCCGCCGGGCCGCCCTGGCGCTGGCCCGGGAGGTGGAGCGCCGGGACCCGCTGGCGACCACCGCCTGGTGGAAGGAGCAGCGGCACGGCGTGTTCCTCGACTACAACCAGAACGCCAGGGACCGCACGGTAGCCTCGGCGTACTCGGTTCGGCCGAAGCCCGATGGGCGGGTGTCCACGCCGCTCGACTGGGACGAGGTCCCTGATGTCGAGCCCGCAGACTGGACCGTCGCAACGGTCCCCGAGCGGTTCGTGTCGAAGGACCCGGACGCTGCGATCGACGGGGTGATCGGATCACTCGACTCACTGTTGCAGTTGTCACTTGAGGACGAGAAGCGAGGTGAGGGCGACGCCCCCTGGCCCCCGAACTTCCCGAAGATGCCGGGCGAGCCGAAGCGGGTCCAGCCGTCGAAGGCCAAGAGGGAGAAGTAGCGGACGATTTAGCTGGACCCCTAGGGACCCAGGACTTACCATCAGAACGTGAGCAACCAGCCACAGGTAGTGATAGCCCC
>DASTUJ010000117.1 GCA_035759705.1 Actinomycetota bacterium
TTGGCCGAGCCGGGCAGGCCGTTGCCGATAGCTGAGACGTTCAGCCAGGTCATGGCCCAGGTTCCGGAAGCGAGCAAGGTGACATCGAAGTGGGGCAAGGTGTTGCCCGCCACCGGCCCCACCGCCTGCCTGACGGTAGCCCGGGCGGACCAGCTGGAAAGGTTCCCGCTGGTGATGTATTGCAGCTGGCCCGAGGTGTCGCTGCGGCTCCAGAACAGGTGGATGGTTCCGTCGAGGTTGAGGGCCTGCATCTGAAAGACGTGGGCCGGGGAGCCTGAGGTGAGCTGGGTGGCCGCCGATCAGGTTGCGCCGTCGTCGGTAGAGGTCTTGAGGAATATTTCGCGTACCGTGCCCAACAGCTTGCCGTAGAACAGGGCCGTGGTGTTGCCGAGGCGGGTCATCGCCGGGCGTTCGGCGCCAGTTTCGACCGAGATCTGATCACGCCAGTACTGGGGATCGCCGCCCCCGAGGCTTCTACGAAAAAACAGATTGGGTGGAGTGGCGTTGTCTACGTACGCAACGCCCCACGCGCCGTCACTGTACTGAACTGCGGCCGGGTCCTTGGGGTCCCACTCCGGGTTGGGAGGCGGCGGGGAGGCGTTCTTCGATGCCTTGGCTTCGGGACCTTCGTTTTCGGCCTGTTCGACCGCTTTGCGTTCTGTTGCTTTGAACTCTCCTGCTCCTGCCGGTAATGCCTGGACGACCATGACGAAACCGACCAGCAATGCCACCACATTGGCAACTCTGCTTTTCATTAACTCCCCGCTTTCCTTGGCGTGATATCCCATCGGCACAAGTGCGGATCTTTAAAACAAAAATTATGCTCAAGGGAGAAAACAGATGACCTTAGGTATGCCGTTCTTGCTCAAGAACAGTTCGGCCCCTCTGAAGCGCCTACAGCCGCTCTAGTACGGCAGCCAAATCCTGCGGGTGGGACAGAAAAGGTGAATGTCCGCAACCCATGCGTGCGATAACCTCGCATGGCGTCAGCCGGCACATATCTTGTTGCGCGGCCAGGGGAATCACATGGTCCCGCTGGCAAGTGATGTAGAGGCGAGACACATTTCCGAACCGGCCCTCGGTCAGCGATAGATCCGTCAATATCGGGGCCAGCGGCTCCGGTCTCCACCGGGCCATCGCGGCGGCGACTTCGTTTGCAGAACAACCGTTGTAGAAGCCTTCCGGGATTACTGCCGGGTCGATGTTCAGGGTTCTTTCCTTGTCGTCCATCCTCAGGTTCGGCTTGCTCAGTACGCTCGGTGTTGGAATTGCCGGCGACTCATGACGCCAGATCGACTCTCCGTTTCGCAGCAGGAACGCGGACAGGTATACCGCCTTGCCTACTTTCTCCGGGCGGTTCTCGGACACCTGGGAGACCACTGCTCCTCCCAGGCTGTGGCCTACCAGGACCGCCGGCTCACTCAGGCTCTCCAGTACCTGCTCCACCGCTTCGGTGTAGGAACGCAACGTCACCTTGGCCGGGGTGGTCTCATCCGCTCCGTGGCCCGGCAGGTCCGGGCACAATGCCGTATGTCCCTGCTCCCTGAGCCTGCCTGCCACCCGGTCCCAGCACCATCCGCCGTGCCATGCGCCGTGGATCAGCACAAAGGTGCTCGTCAACCGTTCTCCTGCCGAAGGCCTGTCTCCAGGCGGTACCATCGGGAAATCGTGAGTCTAGACCTACCACATGACCAGCTCGTCGAGCTGAACCGCCGTTACCTCTGGAACCCGTTCACCCAGATGAAGGGCTACTTCGAATCCGACCCCCTGGTGATCACGCGGGGCGAGGGCGTGCGGCTGTTCGACGCCGAGGGCAGGTCGTACCTGGACGGCAACTCCTCTTTGTGGCTGAACATCCACGGCCACAACCGCCCGGAGCTGAACGCAGCAATCACCGAGCAGCTCGGGCGGATCGCCCACTCCACGCTGCTCGGGATGGGCAACGTGCCGGCGATCGAACTGGCGGAACGCCTGGCGGCCATCACCCCGGAAGGCCTGGAGAAGGTCTTCTACTCCGACAGCGGGGCGACCGCGGTCGAGATCGGCCTGAAGATCGCCCACGCCTACTGGCGTCGGGTGGGCCGGCCGGAGAAGTCCGGCTTTCTCAGCTTCCGCAACGGCTACCACGGCGACACCATCGGGGCGATGAGCGTCGGGGGCATCGACCTGTTCCACGACGAGTTCGGCCCCCTGCTCTTCGGGGTCGAGCGGGCGCCCTTCCCGAACGCCTACCGGTTTGCCGGGACCGAGCAGGAGTGCTCGGCGGCGTGCCTGGCCGAGGTCGAGTCGATCCTGGAGCACAAAGGCCACGAGCTCGCGTGTGTGGTCGTGGAGCCTCTGGTCCAGGGCGCCGGAGGCATGGTGACGATGCCCGAGGGGTTCCTCGGCGCCCTGGCGAACCTGTGCCGGCAGTACCGCGTCCTGCTTCTGGCCGACGAAGTCGCCACCGGGTTCGGCCGCACGGCCCGGATGTTCGCGTGCGACCACGAGGGAGTGAAGCCCGACATCATGGCGATCGGCAAAGGCCTCACGGGCGGCTACCTGCCGGTCGCCGCCACGCTGACCACCGACCGGATCTACGAAGCATTCCTAGGTGAGCACACCCAGATGAAGACCTTTTTCCACGGTCACTCGTTCACCGGCAACCAGCTCGGTTGTGCGGTGGCGCTGGCGAGCCTCGATCTGTTCGAAAACGACCGGCTGGTGGAACGGGTGCAGGCGTCGGCGGCGCAGGTGGCCGACCTTTTGAAGCCGCTGACCCGCATGGCGCACGTCGGGGACGTCCGGCAGCGGGGCCTGATGGTGGGCATCGAGCTGGTGGAGGACCGTGAGACAAAGACCGGCTTCCCGTGGGAGCGGGCGACCGGCGCCAAGGTATGCCGGCGGGCCCGGGACCTGGGGATGATCACCCGGCCCCTCGGCGATGTGGTGGTCTTCATGCCGCCTCTGGTTACCTCCGCCGGGGAGCTGGCCGAGATGGCGGGCATTCTGCACAAGGCGATCGAGGAGGTGACCGGACCTTGAGGGGGATCTTCGTCACCGGCACCGACACCGGCGTCGGCAAAACCGTTATCACCGCCGGAGTCGCGGCCGCCCTGCGGTCGGAGGGGATGGACGTCGGGGTGTGCAAGCCGATCCAGAGCGGCCACCTGGCAACCGACCCCGAGGGCGACACCATACAACTGCTCTCCCTGTCGGGCGTGGAAGACGCTCCCGCCATGGTTAACCGGTACTCCTTCTCGGCTGCGCTGGCTCCCCTGGTGGCAGCCCGGCTGGAGGACCAGACGATCTCCGCCGACGAGGTGATCGGCCACGTCGCCCAGATGGACGGGGTCCACGACTCGCTGCTGGTGGAGGGCGCCGGCGGCTTCATGGTCCCGCTCGCCCCCGGGTGGACGGTCGCCAACCTGGCGGGGACGCTCGGGTTCCCGGTGCTGATCGTCGCCCGGCCCGGCCTCGGGACCGTCAACCACACGGTGATGACCGCGATGATGATCCAGGCATCCGGCCTGGAGGTCGCCGGGGTCGTGTTGAACGGCTGGGGGCCCGACACCGACGCCGACAGCCGGGACAACGCGGCGATGATCGAGGAGTTCGGGGGGGTCAACGTGCTTGGTATGACCCCGCACCTGGCCGGACCGCTCACGACCGAACGCCTGCGTGGGATGATCAACGACCACATTCACCTCGGGCCGATCCGCCGCCATCTGATGCCGGCCGTTCCGACCCCGCCGCAAGAGGAGGAAGTTCCAACCTGAGTCCGATCGAAGCTCCCCAGACCTCCACCGGCGACCGGTGGGATGCTCTGGCGACCCGCGTCCTGGAGGAGGGCCACCGCCCGACCCGGACCGAGGCGCTGGACCTGCTGGCCTCCGGCGACGCCGACCTGCTGGCGGTCCTGCACGCCGCTTTTCGCATCCGCCGGGCCCACTTCGGGGTGAAGGTCAAGCTCAACATGCTGATCAACGCCAAAAGCGGCATCTGCCCGGAGGACTGCGGCTACTGCTCGCAGTCCCGGGTTTCCGAGGCCCCCATCGCCAAGTACCGGATGTTGTCGAAGGACGTCCTGGTCGCCGGCGCCCACGAGGCGTGGAGCCGTAAGGCCGCCACCTACTGCATCGTTGCCAGCGGCCGGGGGCCGTCGGCCCGGGACCTGGACGAGGTCACCGCAGCGGTCCGGCAGATCAAGCGGGAGCTTCCGATGAAGGTCTGCGCCTGCCTCGGCCTGCTGAAAGAGGACGACGCGGTCCGGCTGAAGGAGGCAGGCGTCGACCGCTACAACCACAACCTGAACACCTCCTCCGACCACCACGCCAACATCGTCACGACCCACACCTACGACGACCGGGTCCGGACGCTCGGCGCCGTGAAGGCTGCCGGCATCTCGCCCTGCAGCGGCTTCATCGCCGGGATGGGCGAGACCGACGCCCAGATCGTCGGCGTCGCCGGCGCCCTGGCCGAGCTGGACATCGACTCGATCCCGGTGAACTTCCTCACGCCGATCGAGGGCACGCCGCTGGCCGGGCTGGCCGAGCTGGACCCCAGGCGGTGCCTGAGGATCCTGGCGCTGCTGCGCTTCATGTGCCCCTCGAAGGAGATCCGGGTGGCCGGGGGCCGCGAGGTGCACCTCAGGTCGCTGCAGCCGCTGGCGATGTATCCGGCCAACGCAATTTTCATCGGCGACTACCTGACCACCGAGGGCCAGGACGCCGAGGACGACTACCGGATGATCGAAGATCTCGGGTTCGAGATCGAGGAGTGCGCGCTCTGAGCGACTGGGACTCCTGGGTCTCGTCGAGGCTGGACCGCCTGGAGCGGGACGGCTTGATGCGCCGGCTCCGGCCGGCCGACCACACCAGCGCCCGCACCGTTCGCCGGGAGGGTCCCGAGCTGGTCAACTTCTCCTCCAACGACTACCTGGGCCTGTCCCGGCACCCGGCGGTCCTGGCCGGCTCGGAGCGGGACCTGCGGAAGGGCGCCGGGGCGACGGCCTCCCGCCTCATGGCCGGCACCGACTACGACTACGTCGCCCTCGAGAACGCCCTCGCCTTCTTCAAGGGGACCGAGGCGGCCCTGGTGTTCGGCAGCGGCTACCTGGCGAACGTCGGGACCATCCCGGCACTGGTGGGGCACGGCGACGCGGTGTTCAGCGACCGGCTGAACCACGCCAGCATCGTCGACGGGATGCTGCTGTCGGGGGCCGCGATCCGCCGTTACCGGCACAACGACATGGAGGACCTGGAGCAGATGCTCCGCGAGCACCGGGGGACGGGGCGCAAGCTGATCGTCACCGAGACGCTGTTCGGCATGGACGGGGACCTGGCGGCTCTGGAGAAGATCGTCGAGCTCAAAAACCGGTACGGGGCCGCCCTGATGGTCGACGAGGCCCACGCGGTCGGAGTCTACGGCCCCCAGGGCCGGGGCCTGGCTCACCAGCTGGGTCTGCAGGACGAGGTCGACGTGCACATGGGCACGTTCAGCAAGGCATTCGGCCTTTACGGCGGCTACATCGCGACCAGGCGGTCGTGGGCCGACTACCTGGTCAACTCCGCCCGCAGCTTCGTCTACACCACGGCCCTGCCCCCTGCGCTGATCGGCGGCGCCGGCGCCGCCATCGAGATCGTCATGGCCTCCGACCACCTCCGCGACCGGATCAGGGAGCTGTCCGCACTGTTTCGTGAGGGGCTGGCCGGCCTCGGGCTGGACGCCGGGACATCGAGTTCGCAGATCCAGCCGGTGGTCGTGGGGGAGGCGGACCGGGTGGTCGAGCTCGGCGCCCGCCTGGAGGAGCTCGGGGTGCTCGCCGTTCCCATCCGGCCCCCGACCGTGCCGCAGGGCGGCGCCCGGCTGCGCTTCTCCATATGCGCGACCCACACCGAGGACGACATCGCGGCCGCCCTCGCGGCCCTGAAAACCGCCACCGGGGTGGACGTTGCCGCCGGCTGACTCCCTGCTCACCATCGACAAGGCGGCGGTGGCTTCCCGCTTCAACCGCAGCGCGGAAACCTACGACGACCACTGCCGGGTCCAGCGTCTGATGGCCGACCGCCTGGTGGTCTGCCTGGAGGGCGTTGCGGCGCCGGCCCGGATCCTGGAGCTCGGCTGTGGCACCGGCTACCTCACGTCTCTGCTGGCGTCCCGGTTCCCCGCATCGAAGATCGTGGCACTGGACTTTGCCGAACGGATGGTCGAGGTTGCACGGAACCGGGTGCGGGGAAGCCTGGTGGACCTGGACGTGGCCGACGCCGAAAGCGCCGATTTCGACCCCGAGTCCTTCGACCTGATCGTCTCCAACGCGACGATCCAGTGGTTCGACACCCCGGCCGGGTCCCTCGCCCGGCTGGCTTCCGCGCTCCGCCCCGGCGGCCTGATGCTCCACTCCACGTTCGGTCCCGGAACGTTCGCCGAGTTGCGATCGGTTCTCCGAACCGACGGCCTGCCGTTGCGGCCGGCAGACCGCTGGAGATCAATGCTCCAGGATGCCGGTCTAACGGCCGGCCTCTGTACTACCGGTCGGGTGACCGTCACCTACCCCAGCGCAGCAGGCTTTTTGGCCGAGCTGCGTGCGACCGGGGCCACCTGGAGGCCGAACGGGTCGGACGGTCCACCGCTGCCTCCAGGGCTTCTGCGCTCCGCCCTCGCCCGGTACGATGCCGAGTTCGCCGCTCCCGGAGGCGTGCCGGTGACCTACGAGCTCCTCGTGGTTTCCGGCACCCGGCCGGGTAAAACCATCTAAAGGGTAAAGAAAAGTAGGATTGTCCTAACGATCCAAATTGATTTCGTTTTCCCAGGCCGAAAGGAGCGCCCGATGTACGAGGACGACGCAGAGAACGCCCGAGCAGCCCTTCGTTCATTGTGGGCCGCATCCGGCCAGCTGGACGGCGCCGACAGCCTGGGCCAGGAGAAGGAAGTCACCTTCCCCGCCGACGACCGGTCCGACGGCAACGACGGCAAGGGCGGCGGCGGCGGCCACTTCGGCAGCGAGCGACACGCTACCGTCGGGCTGCAGGACTTCGCTCAGAACAACGAGCCGACGTTCGACCGCGGCGAGGCTGCAGCCAAGCTGAAGGACGCCTGGAGGTCGACGCTTACCGCAGAGGGCAAGATGGGCTCCCAGAAGAAGACCTTGGGAGATGCGGCGAAGGAGACCACCAGGAAGGCGGCAACGGTGAGGTCCGAGGAGCCGGCGAAGCCGGAAGAGCCGGCAGACGCATAGGTTTTTAAGAAGCGGTACATTAGGATCACTTTTACGATCAGGTCTATAACCACATTTCTGTAGTTCAAGGTTAAAAGGAGGAAGACATGCTTAAGCGGCCCAAGCTCAGCAAGCGTGAAGATGCTTCGAGCGCCCCGGCAGCCTCGTCAGGCGGAGGCGGCTCGGCAACCCCGCCCCCGCTCCCGCGCTCCGGCGGATCGGGAATCTCCACCGCAGCACTCGCAGCGGCCCTCGGCGGCGGCTACACCGCGCCCAGCGGCATCAGCGCCGGTGGCGGCGGCGGCGGCTCGGCAGCCAACGGCATCTCCACCTCGGCTCTCGGTCACGCCCTGAGCGGCGGCGGCACCTCGGCCGGCAACAAGTCGGTTGCGTCCAGCCGCCACACTTCGTACCCGCTCCCCGGCGACCTGACCGGTCTCCCGGCTCGCGCAGGCACCCGTACCGGCCCTCGCACCACCTCCTACCGGATCCCCCTGCAGCGCGGTGGCCAGAGCAACGTCTACGACACCGTCAACTAGCAAGCTTCACCCCGGGCGCAGGAGAAATCCTGCGCCCGTGGTATGTCCGGAACTCCCGGACCTGCAAAAACTTTGAGTGGAATTTGAGATGGACGACGCAACTTCCCGCACCAATCAACTTCCCGAAGAAGCCTCCCCCTACCTGAGACGCCAGGCCGGCCAGGCCGTCCACTGGCTCCCCTGGGGCGAGCAGGCTCTTCGCCGGGCCGTCGATGAGAACAGGCCCCTGCTGGTGTCCATCGGATACGCAGCCTCGCACCAGTGCCGCGCGGCCGACTCCTTCTTCGACGACTTCGATTTGGCCGAGCTGGTCAACTCCGAGTTCGTCGCCGTCAAGGTCGACAGGCTGGAGCACCCGGAGGTCGACGCCCACGTCGGTGAGATGGTGCGGGCGATGGGAAAATCCACCGAGTACCCGATGACCGTGTTCCTGACCCCGGAGGGGGCTCCGTTCGGATCCCGCCCGCCGGTCCTCGGCGACAACGTCCAGGACTTCGCCGGGTCGCTCCGGCAGGCCGCGGATGAGTGGAGGCAGGACCCCGAGGAAGCCCGCCGCCGGGCCAGCGCCACCGTCGAGCAGCTTCGCCGGTCGTCCGCAGAAGCGGTCAAGAGCGAGCCGGTGGGCCCTGCGCTGCTCCAGCAGGCTGTTTTCGGCATCCAGGCTGCGTTCGACGACGTCAACGGGGGCTTCGGCGAGGCTCCCAAGCCGGTGCACACCCCGGCCATCGAGTTCATGCTCCGTGCCGGAGGCCGGGGGGTCGCCCGGGCGGCAACCGTCGCCGACTCCAGCCTCAGCCTCATGGCCAAAGGTGGAATCTACGACCAGATCGGCGGAGGTTTCCACCACATGTCCGTCGACCGTGCGTGGCGGGTGCCCCGCTTCGAGAAGCTTCTCGTCGACAACGCCCTTCTTGTCCGAAGCTACCTGCACGCCTGGCAGCTCGGCAAGGACGAGACGTTCAGCAGGATTGCTCTGGAAACCGTGGAGTACCTCATCCGCGACCTCGCAAACCCGGCCGGCGCCTTCTACGCCGGGGAGTCGGCGACGAGCGACGGCATGGAGGGCGGCTTCTACACCTGGCAGTCCGACGAGTTCACGATGGTTGCCCCTGACGCAGTCGAGGCCTACGGGGTCACGAAGGCCGGCCAGTTCAAGGGACGCAACGTGCTTACCCTCGCGGCCGGCGAGCACCCCAGCGCGGCGAAAGCGGCTCTGCTCAAGCGGAGACGGGTGCGTACGCGCCCGGACCGGGACGAGCAGATCCTGACCTCGTGGAACGGCCTCGCCATCGCGGCGCTGGCCGAGGCCGGCGCCGCTCTGGAGCGGCCCGACCTCCTGGAGGCGGCACGCCGGACCGCGACCGCAATCCTGCAGCGCAACCGGCAGGGCTCGGGCAGGCTGTGGCACGTCAACCCTCCGGGCGGCCCTGCCGTTCCCGGCCTGCTGGAGGACTACGCCTACCTGGCCGAGGGCCTTTACACGTTGTGGGAGGCGACCTTCGAACCGGAGTGGATAACCACCTGCGAGGAGATTGTCCGCAGGATGGTCGACGAGTTCTGGGACTCCGAGGGCGGGGGACTGTTCACCGCCCCCGCCGACCCCGCCGCGGTTTTGCCCCGCCGTAAAGACCGCAAGGACGGGCTGGGCCCTTCGCCTGCCGCGGTCGTCTCGGTGCTGCTCGGCAAGCTCGCCGTCCTGACCGGCAACCGGGACTACCGGACGAAGGCTATCGCCATAGTCGAGGACGCACTGGGATTGTTGCAGGAGCGGCACCTGGAGTCGGCGGGCATGTTGTCCGCAGTCGACGCCCTGCTCGCCAGCCCGGTTGAGATTGTGGTCCTCGGTCCCACCACCGACCGTCGCACCAGGGACCTCAGGAAGCAGATCTGGGTCCGATACCTGCCGAACAAGGTCTGCGCCGGAGCGCCGCCGCTGATCCCGTTCCCGATCCTCGAAGGTCGCGAGCCGGTCGGCGACGCGCCCACGGTGCACGTCTCGCGGGCCGGCACCCGCAAGCCGCCGGTCCTGAACCCGGAGGACTTCGAGGCGGCCCTCAAGTTCTGGACCAGCCCCACCGACCGCCAGGTCGCCCGGGTCAACGACCTCATCGGCAACGCCCTCCAAAGGCGGCACTTCTTCGACAACCTTCAGAACCCGGCGTGGATCGAGCCGCTGCGCGAGGCCGGTCTTTTCGACGCGCCCCCGGGTCCGATCGTCGACCTGGCCGAGAGCACCGTCGGCTCGCCGCCGTGGCCGCAATCCAAGTACCTGGCCCGAATGGCCCCGTTCAGCCCGGAGGCCGTGCAGGAGGCCGTGATGTCGGTTCCCGCCGCCGAGAACGTTCAGGTGCACGAAGACATGGCCGACGTTGCGCTGGCCCTGCCGCCCGAGCTTGCGGTCAAGCTGGTGCCCAAAGCCCGGCAGTGGCTGCAGTCGCCCTACCTGCTCCACCTCCCCGAGAAGCTCGGCCAGCTCGCCGCCCGCCTGGCCCAGGGCGGCCAGCCGGAGGCTGCGATAGAGCTGGCGGAGGCCCTGTTCGAGCTGCGCCCCGGTGACCCGTCGATCGTCAAGCAGCCGGTCTGGCTGCCCCCCGAGCCCCGCGGCCGGTTCGGCAAATACGCCTACGAGGAGATCCTTGCCGAGCAGATGCCGGTGCTCGCCGAGAAGGCGCCTTTCCCCACGGTCGAGCTGCTCTGCGACCTGCTGTCCGCGGCGATCACCTTCTCGCATCGACCCGGCGAGGAGGCGCCGCCCGCCGACCACTCCCACCTGTGGCGCCCGGCCATCCACGAGCATGAGAAGAACGACGACAAGACCCTGCGCAACCCGTTGACCACCGCGCTGGCCGACGCTGCCGAAGGGATTGCCCGCAAACAACCCTCGCTGGTGACCGAGCTGGTGAAGCGGCTGGAGCAGAGGGAGTGGCACGTCTTCCGCCGTGTCGCGCTCCACCTGCTGCGCATCTGGCCCGAGGTCTCACCGGAATCCATCAACCGCCGGTTGGCCGACCGGCACCTGTTCGCCGATCCCCACTTTCACCACGAGTACGTCTTGCTCGCCCGGGACCACTTCGAGGAGCTCTCCCCGGAGGACCAGACCGTGATCCTGGGGTGGCTGGACGCCGGCCCGGACATGGAGCAGTGGAACACCGACCCCCGGACGGTGAGCGACCCGGCAACCTACGCCGACCGGTGGCGCCTCGACCGCCTGGCGATGCTGCACGACTCCCTTCCGCCGTCACATCTGGAGGAGTACGAGCGGTTGGTTGCCCTGTACGGCCCGCCCGAGCACCCGGACTTCGTCGTCAACCTCCCGGCGCCCCGCACCGACCCGACCACGCCCCGCCAGGCCGAGGAGCTCCACGAGAACGACCTGGACGAGCTGGCGGAGTTCCTGCGAACCTGGACCCCCACCCCCGGACTCGGCAACCCCACCTCGGAGGGCATGGCCCGCAAGCTGGCGGCAGTGGTGGCCACCGAGCCGGTCAAGTTTGCCGACGCTGCCCGCTCCTTCAAGAATCTGGACCCCGCCTACATCTGGGCGATCCTCCACGGTCTGCGTGAGGCCTCCGAGGGCTACGAGTTCGAGTGGCCGCCGGTTCTGGACCTTGCGATCTGGACGGCGGAGGCCGAAACCGGGGCCGACGCCGCCCGCTGGCGGCCCGCCCGCCTGGAGGCGGCTCGCCTGATCTCCCGGGGCCTCGGCCAGGGCCCGGCGCAGCTTGCGTACCGGTTCCGGGAGAAGGTTTGGGCTGCCATCCGGCCGCTGACCGACGACCCGGACGCCGAGCCCGCAACTCCGGCCGGCGCCGTCGGGGCGGGCATCGCGGAGAGTGCGGCCGCCCAGTCGGTCCTGACCGTCCGGGGCGAGGCGATGCACGCCGTAATGCGCTACGCCCTGTGGGTCCGGCGCGAGATCGAGTCGAGCCCCAACGTCCGGGAACGCCTGTCGCGGGGCTTCGACGAGATGCCCGAGGTCCGGGAGGTCCTGGAGGCGCACCTGGACCCGGCCCGCGAGCCTTCGGCAGCCATCCGTGCGGTGTACGGCCGCTGGTTCGCCTTCCTGCTGATGCTCGACAACCGCTGGTCCTCCGACGCAGTGGAGCGGATCTTCCCCCGCGACCCCGAGCGGCAGTCGCTTCGGGACGCCGCCTGGGAGGCCCACGTGAGCTTCTCCAACCCCTACGACCACCTGCTCACGGTGATCGAGGACGAGTACCGGCGCGGGGTGGAGATGGTGGGTCGTTTCGCCGAACGCCCCGAGAACACGATTTCGCCCGAGAACCGGCTGGCCGAACACCTGATGGTGTACTACCTGAGGGGCAAGCTGGCCCTCGACCGCAACGGGCTGGTCGGCCGCTTCTTCGCCGACGCTCCGGACGCCCTGAGGTACCACGCCCTGTCGTTCATCGGCCGGAGCTTGAAGAACCAGCAGGGGATGCTACCGCGGGACGTGGCGATGCGGATCCAGGCGCTATGGGAGCGCCGGCTGCAGGAGGCGACGGCTACCGGCGACCTCACCGGCTACGAGAAGGAGCTGTCGGCCATCGGGTGGTGGTTCGCTTCGGCCAAGCTCGAGACCTCGTGGTCGGTCAAGCAGCTGATGAAGGTGCTGGAGCAGGGGGTGACTGTCGAGCCCGCAACCGCGGTCATCGCCCGGCTCAAGGAGCTGGACCCGTCGTTCGCCGCCACCAAGGTCAAGGCACTGGCGCAGATCCTTGCCCGCGAGCAGGACAGCGTGAACCTGGTCGCCTGGACCGACGACGCCCGGGCGATCCTGAACGAGGCCATCGGGTCGGCGGACGACTCCGCGCGGGCCACCGCTCTCGACCTGTTGAGCTTCTTCGACGTCCAGGAGCTCGAGGAGCTCGTCCGCTGGGACCAGTAGTCCTCAGGACCCCCTGAGACCGGGAATTCCGGTTTGCCAGGGGCGGGGGCAACTCTGATAGAGTCGTTTTCTGGAATACCACTTACAGCGCGCAAAAAAGTCCGGTATTGACCGCGGGCAGTCGCCGCTATAAGGTCTCGAATAGAGTTAGAATACGCGACGGTTTGCAGGAGCCTCGGAGCTTGTTCCCCGGGCTGAAGGCATTCGAGAGGAGACCGGTTTGGCAATTGGCGCATTGGCAGCACACATACCAGGGGAACCCCACCTTTTTGGTTGGTACCTGGGTTTTGGCATAGCTTTCGCCCTCATCGTGGTGATCGTTATCGAGGTACAGGCCATCCTGATGCTGGCCCGCAAGATTGGAACTCAGGCACAGGCAGCTATCCAGGGCCTGGAGGAGTGCTTCGTCTACACCACTCCGCTGTTCGACCTGCAAAAGACCGTCGACCACGCCCGGGCCATCGTTGAGGGCCTGCTCGGGGTACGCCGTGGACTGGGAGGTTAGGTAAATGGGTGGATATCACTTCTCGGAGATCACCTTTTGGTGGGTGGCTCTAGGCATCGGCCTGGTCGTGTGGCTGGTCGTCATCGCCCTGCTCACCCTGCTGCTCCGCCTGGTGCAGGACATCGACGGCGGCGTTATCGGAGTCCGTGACACCCTTCACCGGGTGGCCGGCAACACCCAGGCGACCTACCTGATCAAAGACACCGCAACCGGCGTCGACCAGGTGCTGAGCGAAGGCCTGCAGCACCACCTGTTCCTCACCCGGGTGATGACCAGCAACTTTGGTCGTCCCGTAGGCAAGCCGAAGATCGGAAGGAGGCCTGGTCAGGCATGATCGCACTACTGACGATTCTGTCGATTCTGGATGCAGCAATTCTTCTGGGCGTCCTGGCGCTGTTTCTCATCCTCATCGCCAACCGCCTGAACAACATCAACAACAACCTGGCCGACTGCTCGGCCACGGTTGCCACCATCGTCGGACACGTCGAGCCGATCATCCCCGGGGTAGGACAGATCAACCGCACCCTCGGAGTCATCGCCGGCGCACTGCCCCTGCTCTACGGTCTGACCGACAAGATCACCGCACCCACGGGCAAGCGGGTCAACTAAGCAACAGTCCTGATCTAGGATCGAAAGACCCGGCCGGTTAATCCGGCCGGGTCTTTTTCTTTTCAGGTAAGGGGTCAAGCGTGGATGTAGCTCGGACGATGTTCGGAAGGCTGCTGGGCTCGCGCCTGCCCTGGACCGAGGGCGTTCTGGACGTCGAAGGCATCGACGAGCCCCTCAACATCCGCCGTGACGCTTGGGGAGTGCCCCACATCGACGCGGCCACCGAGAACGACGGCTGGTACGGCCTGGGCTTCTGCCACGGGCAGGACCGCTCGTTCCAGCTCGAGACCCTGCTTCGGGTGATCCGGGGCACGCTGTCCGCGCTGATCGGCAAGGACGGCCTCAACATAGACCGGATGTCCCGCCGCATCGGGTTTGCGCGCAACAACGACCGCCAGCTGGCGAACTTCGACGCCGGCATCCAGGCCAACATCCGCTCGTACGTCGCCGGCGTCAACGCCGGGAACACCACCGGGCTGCCCAAGAAGGCGCACGAGTTCGTCCTTCTGACCTCCAAGCCCACCCCGTGGACCCCGGCCGACGTCGTCGGGATCATCCGGCTGCAGTCGTTCCTGTTCGCCACCAACGCCGACGCAGAGCTGGCCCGCCTGAAGATCCTGCTCTCCGACGGCCCCGAGGTGCTGGCCGCAGTCGATCCCAGCTGCGGCGAGTCGTGGCAGGGGATGTTGAGGCCCGACGCAGTCGCCCCCGCGGTCGACCGTCTGGCCGAGGACCTGGCGGCGTTCGGCAGCTTCGTCGGGGCCGGGGGAGCGTCGAACAGCTGGTGCCTGTCCGGCGATCGCACGGCAACCGGGCGCCCGCTCCTGGCCAACGACCCGCACCTTCCGGCTCTGCTGCCCTCCGTCTGGTACCTGGCCCACATCACCACCCCCGAGTGGTCGGTGGCCGGCGCAACCCTGGTCGGCGGGCCGGCGGTTGAGGTCGGACACAACGGCTTCGCCTCGTGGGGGATCACCGCGGCCCTGTTCGACAACACCGACCTGTTCTCCGAGGAGCTGGGGCCCGACGGCGCAACCCTTCGCGCCGGCGACGGCTTCGTCCCGTGCGAGGTCCTGAATGAGGTGATCAAGGTCCGCTACAAGAAGTCCGTGACCGAGAAGGTTGTGATCACCCCCCGCGGCCCGGTGGTGAGCCCGGCGTTCGACGAGGGTGTCGGCGCTCTTTCGATCAAGGCCTTCTGGCTGGGGGAGATGCCGGTGGAGGGTTTCCTCAGGGTCCACCGCACCACCGGGTTCGACCAGTTCCGCCGCTGGTTCGCCCGCTGGCCGGCTCCCGACCTGAACATCAGCTACGCCGACTCGGACGGCACCATCGGCTGGCAGCTGGTGGGAGCGGTACCGATTCGCAAGAAGGGATGGGGCACCGTCCCGATGCCCGGCTGGGACCCGTCGTCCGGCTGGGAGGACGAGCCGGTTCCCTTCGAGGAGATGCCGTACCTGTCCAACCCCGACCGGGGGTTCGTCGCGACGGCCAACACCCGGCCCTACCCGAACGTCGACGAGCCGTTCCTCGGCGTCGACTGGATCGACGGGTACCGGCTCGCACGGATAACGGAGATGCTCGGCGAGCGCTCCGACTGGGACATGGTCGCGACCCACGCCCTGCAGCTCGACGAGCTTTCGGTCCCCTGGAGGGACATGCGGGACACGGTCCTGGCGGCCCCGGCGGCCGGCCCGGCGACCCGGACCGGCCTCGACCTGCTGCGGGAGTGGGACGGCCGGGTATCGGCGGGGTCACCCGGCGCCGCGGTCTTCGAGTTCTTCCTCGCCGAGATGGCCCGGCGGGTCGCCCGGGCGAAGGCACCCCGGAGCTCGGATTGGGTGCTGGGCAAGGGTTTTGCGCAGCTCATGCCCTACACCTCGTTCTCCTACCGGAGGGTCGGGCACCTGGTGCAGCTTTTGAACAACCCCCCGAAGGATGAATGGTTCGGGCACCCGTGGGCCGACGAGATCGCAGCCGCCGTGGGAGCCGCAGTTCAGACGATCACCGAGATGAAGGGTGAGGACGTCGCCGGCTGGGCCTGGGGCAAGGTGCGCCCGGTGGAGATCAAGCACCCGGTGGGGGAGCAGAAGCCTATGGACAAGGTCTTCAACCTCGGCCCGTTCCCGTGGGGAGGCGACTCCAACACCGTCGCCCAGACCTCGGTCGACCCGCTCGAGGCCGGCAACGACCCAGCGTTCATCGCCTCGCTGCGCTTCGTGGCCGACGTCGGCAACTGGGACGCCTGCGAGTGGGTGATCCCGGCCGGCCAGTCGGGCAACCCGATGTCGGCCCATTACGACGACCAGCTCCCGCTTTGGCAGCAGGGCAAAGGCATAACCATCCCGTGGACCCCGGAGGCCGTCGCCTCGGCAACGGTCAAGACGCTGAAGCTGGTGCCGAAGAAGTAGGGACCTTTACAGGCCCTCTGGACTGGGCCGGCGCAGGAACACCGTCTGGGAAAGGTCGACTTGGTTGCTGGAAACCATGAACGGCTCCCACCCCTGCTCCGCCAACTCGTTGAGGGAAGTTTCGGCTTGTGGGATCACCTTCTTCGGATAGATGTCGATCTTCAGGATCTTGTACTGGTACATGTCCGCTCCCTCGATTGCCCGAGCAAACGACCTTAGTGGGTCACCTGCCTTTTGTCCGGCGGTCAAACTGCTGAAGCCGGTGCCCGGGGAGCCGAGCGCCATCGAGCGAAGTGCGGGGGGTTAAACGCCCAGGTCGAAGGGCACCGTAAGGACTGCTTTGGTGCCGGGGGGCGGTGCTGCCGGTTGAAGCGTTCCCGCCCCGGCGATCGACCTTGGCTTCACGACGCTTCCCGCGGAAGGGGGCTGCGAGCCGGAGCTCTGGCCCCTGCCCGCGGCTACCGGGACTCCGGGAAGGGCGCCGGAAACGGCCGGCGGGGTGGTGATGTCGATGAAAAGCCCTCCTCCTCCGTGATCCTCGAAGTTGGGGTCGCCCGAGAAAGAGGCGCTCACCGAGTGCCTGCCCGGGGCGAGGTTGGAGACGGTGATGGTGGCTCTCATGTCGACGAGCGGCACTGTTCCCATCACCCGGTTGTCGTCCTTGAAGGTCACCGAGCCGGTGGGGACCAAACCGGGGGGCGGCCCGCCCGACGTCCCGCCGTACCCCTCCTCGACCCAGTAGCCGATGGTGAAACTCACCGGCTCACCCTGCGCAGACTTCGGAAACCCGCTCTGGTCAACGTTGCCGGAGGCGTCGGGCCAGACGCTGAAGGTGCCCGCCGACGTGCCCATCCCACTGCTCCGGAGCTTGTAGGGAAGGACCCTGTTGACCATGGTGGCCTCACTTGGGGCGTAGGTTGCGTCGCCGGAATACCGGGCCGTCAGGTTGTGGGTTCCCGCCGGAAACGGGGGCAATTCCAGACGGACGGCGCTGCCGTACATCGCCCCGGAGCCCAACAGCCTCGAGCCCTCGTACAGCTCCACCGTTCCGGTACGCGAGATCCCGATGCCGGAGCTGAAGGAGATGTTGGCGACCACGGGGTACCCGGCCAGCTGGGTGCTCACCGAAATGTGGCCGTCGGTTGGGTTGGTGCCGGCGGCGAGCGCCGGTGCGGGGATCAATAGCGCCAGGGTCGCCGGCAGCCAGAGGAGAAAGATGTAGTGCCTGCCCAACAAATCGTCGCCTCCCGATAGCTGATCCAAGTACATCGGCGCTTTTGGCCGGCTTCGATAGAAAAAACTGCCAGTTGGCATCAGGGAATTGATCGCCGGCGCTGAGCGTTCCGCTAGTAACGAAAGGAATTAGATGCAACGGGAAGGATCCCGGCTGGACCTCAGCGCCCGGCTGGTCATGACCACCCTCTACCAGCGCCTCGGCGAAGCCGGGCTGTGGAGCCACATCCGCTCGGTCGGCGGAAGCTGGACCCGGGGAATCGGCGGCGCCTCCTTCACCACGCACGACAACGAGGCCTTCCTGCGGGACCTGGTCGCCAGTGGCCGGTTCTGCAGGGACACCCCCGCCGGGGGGCTCCTGCACCAGGGGGCCGCATCGTTCCGGGAGGCGGTCGGCGGAGGTGGGCTTCACCTGTCGCTCAGCGCCGACAACCGGATCACGGTCCACATCTACGACCACTCGCCCGTGGCAGGCGTTCGGAGCGACGGCGGGTGCCGCTACGAGCGCACGAAGACGCTGGAGCACCTTCGCCACGAGGTGATCCCGTTGATCACCGGCTCCCACCGCAAGCGCAGGGCGGAGGCCGAAGACCCCAACGAGGCCTACCTTCTCAAGGAGGTCGAGATGGCGGAGGCCGAGCTGCGCCGGGCCCTGGCCGAGCCCGAGAAGTACGACGCTGCGGGCGCCGCCATAAAGCTGGCCTCGCTGTTGTGGGAAACCGGTGACGTCGAGGGAGCCCGCGGGTTCTACGAGGTCGCTGCCGATTCGGGGCACTTCGACTACGCCGCCGCGGGCTCGTTCAGCCTGGGAACCCTCCTGGAGCGCCAGGAGGACTGGGAGGGCGCGATGGAGGCCTACC
>DASTUJ010000118.1 GCA_035759705.1 Actinomycetota bacterium
GGCCACCTTTCCGCCGATCTCAACCGAGCCCCGGTCGGGCGTCAGGGTTCCTGCCAGGCACTTCAACAGGGTTGACTTCCCGCTGCCGTTGGGGCCGAGAACTGCGAGCGAAGATCCCGGCTCCACGTTGAAGCTGACCCCTTTGAGCGCCCAGAAGTCCTCGTAGACGAGTTTCTGCGATCGGGTCAGCCGCTCCTTAACGCCCATCGGCCGGGAGTGGTAGACCCGGAAGACCTCCCACAGGTCCCTGACCGAGATCTCGCCCGGCCGGCAACGTCCCTCGGGGTCCATCAAAGCTCCTTTGAGAAGGTGCGGGCGAGCCGGACGAACAGCAGGTAGCCGGCCACCACGCTGCCGACCCCGAGGGACGCCCCCACCAGGACGACCTTCATCGGCGGGAACACCTGGTAGTAGAAGACGTGGCGGAACAGGTCCAGGAACCAGGTCATGGGATTCAAAAGCATCATCCACCTGAACCTCTCCGGGACCATCTCCAGCCGGTAGAACAGCGGGGTGCCGTAGAACCAGAGCAGCAGCATGACCGGCACCAGCTCCTGCAGGTCCCGGAACGCCACGTTGGCGGCGGCGAACATCATCGACAACCCGGCTACGAACAGGGTGAAGAAGAACAGTGTGATGACCAGGGCAGGGATGAACGGCAGGAAGTTGTAGCCCCGGATCAGCCCGTACGCGCCCAGCACCAGCAGCGAGAGCAAAAAGTGCACCGCCTGCGACGCGACCTTCGAGATCGGAAGGTACTCCCGCGGGAAGTTGACCTGCCGCATGAGAGCTCCGTTGCCGACTATGGCGCTCACCGACTCCGACAGCGAGCCGCTGAGGAACTGCCACGGGAGAAAACCGGCCAGGAAAAACAGGGAGAAGTCGGCGGTGTTGGCCACCTCGAACACCCGGGTGAAGATGAACCCGAACACGAGGACCATGGCCAGCGGGGTGACCATCGACCAGGCGAAGCCGAGGAACGAGGCCTTGTAGCGAATCTTGAGGTCCCGGGCGACCAGGTTCTTGAGGAGCTCGCGGGATTGCCAGAAGTCGCCGAGCAGCCGGCGAAGCGGCCTGGCGCGGCGCCTCTGCCGCGGCGGGACCACCAGGTCCGGGGTCGCGCCCTCGCCGGGGGCCATCAGTGCAGCCCTTCGGGCACGCCGGTCTTGGAGCGGTCGAAGCGCGAAGTCATTCCATACCTGAGCAGCCCCAGCCGGAAGAGCCGGTCGCACACCACGTGGCGACGGAAAAACGGCTTCATGTTCCTGTGGATCTCCCGGGCCGACATCTCCTTGCCGTGGGTCCGCGAGATCAGCTTGCGCACCTCACGGCCGTGTACGTGGCCGATGGTGAAGTTCTTCTGGTTGTCGTGGATCCGGAAGGCGCCCGTAAAACGGGGAAGCCTCGCAATCTTCAAGCCCGCCTCCCGAAACCTCAGCAGCATGTCCCAGTCCAGTGCGAAGTGGAAGTCCTCGTCCAGGCAGCCGCCGATCGCCTCCCAGGCCCTGCGCCTCCAAAACAGCGTCTCCTGGGGCACGTAGTCCGCCCAGCGCAGCGTCTCGTCGTCGTGCGGCGGCATCACCCAGCGGCCGATGTCGCGACCCTGGGAGTCGATGAGGATCCGGTTCCCGTAGACCACGTCGACCTCCGGGTGGCGCTCGAAGTAGCCGGCCACGTACGCCAGCGACCCCGGGAGCAGCAGGTCGTCCGAGTTCAGCCAGGCGAGCACATCTCCGGTCGCCCGGCGCATCCCCAGGTTCACGGCGTTCGCCTGCCCGCCGTCGGGGGCGCTCTCCCAGTGGGCCAGGGAGCCGGACAGCTCCTCCAGAACCTTGACCGTGTCGTCCTGGGAGCCGCCGTCCTGGACGATGTACTCCAGCTTCGGGTAGCCCTGCTCCAGCACGCTGTTCACCGTGTCCGCGATGTACTCCGCCTGGTTGAACGAGGGCGTGACTATCGAGATGAGCGGCGGGTCGGCCGGGCCGGCAAAAGAGCGGTACTGCTCCGCCGGGGGCAGGAGCCGCGGGGCGTACTGGGCATCGTGGGTGAGCCGGACGGCAAACAGCGCCCGCAGGACCTTCAGGATCACCCGGACCACCAGCCGGACCGGCCAGAGGAAGGCCCCCAGGTATCGCCGAAGCTTGGCGTCTACGAAGATCAGCGTCTGCATCAGCGGCAGCTCATTCGAGAGCCGGCCGATGAACTCCTCTTTGTCTGCCCGATCCCGGTTGGCGACGTCCAGCTCCCGGGAGAGCTCGGCGATCACCTTGTCCTTCGCGCGGACGACGGCCTCGGCTGCCTCGAGTTCCTCGCTCCGGTACCGGGAGTCGGTCCAGTCGATCCCGCGGTGCCCCGTGTAGTCCCTCACCGCCGCCCCCGCCAGCTCGGGGTAGTACAGGATCGAGTCGTCCAGAAACATCAGGCGGTGGGTGGAACTCAGGGACCTGAGTGAGGCGAGCAGGGCCATCATTCCCGCGCCGCCGGCGCCCGTGAGAAATCCGGAGGCACCCTCGACAACCACGACGCTTCGGGGGTCGAGCGTAGCCACCGCGTCCAGGCCGCCGGTCACCGTGCCGGGTCCCTGCGGGGGCAGCCAGTACAGCACGCGCCGGCCGGCCAGATCGGCAGGCGGGCCTGTGGAGAGGTCGATGGATCGTGCCTCACCGAACATCGACCGGATCTCCTCCGGCACATCCGGGGAGAGGGGGCACCCGACGAACACCTCGAGGCCGAGGGCGGTGATGAGCCGATCTACGAGCCCTGCATCGATCCTGGGAGTCGACAACGCTGGTTCCGGCCGCTCAGACCGGATCGGGGCTGAACTCCAAAGCGGTGGCGGCGGGAGCGGCGGCGGCGGGCATGGGGTCGGACCACACCGGGGTTCCCTGCTCCGCAGGACGGAACCGGGTAGCGAGGCCCTGCAGGAATCCCATGCCGTACCCGAGGTGGACGGTCAGTATGAGCATGCCGGCGGTGACCAGGGTGGCGAGGTGGCCCGGAGGCCTGTCCCTCAGGCCCCAGGTGATGTTGACCGCCGTAGCGCCCACCGCTCCGGCGTAGACAACCATCGGGACGAGCACCAGCGGCTGGACCGTTGCCAGGGCCGAGGCGGCCAGGCAGTAGACCAAAAACAGCGAGGGTACTGCGTAGGCAGGCCGCAGGGTCCTGAGACTGCGCCGGGTCAGCTGCCCGCGGCCCAGGCCGTACTTGACCATCTGCTCGGCAAACGACCTGAAAGTGGCTCGCCGCTCGTGGAATGCTGCGAGCTCGGGGTCGTAGTGCATGAGCAGTCCCCTGTCGTGCATCTCGGAGAGGACCGCATTCTCTTCGGCGCCGACCAGGTCGTTCGGGAAGTCGACCATGGCTTCCCGCCGGACTGCGAGGTTGCACAGGGTGAAGAACCGTTCGTCGGCCGGCCCCGCCGGGTGAGCACCGTAACGACGGCGAACCGGCCCGGAAACTGCGATGGACGCCAGCACCGCGCCTTGAATGATGGGAAACGGCGGGGTGCCGGGCGGCGTGTCGTTGGGCCCGCCGAGGACGCTCGCCTCGGGATGGGCCTCGGCGATCTTAGCCATCTTCGCCAGGAACCACGGCTCGATGGTCACGTCGTCGTCCAGGAACAGCAGCCACTCACCCTTTGCCCGCTCGACCAGGTGGTTGCGGGCCGCCCCCAAAAGGGTCCGCGCAACATGGCCCACATCCGACGAGGGGAAGCGGGAGCGTACGAGCTGGGCGACGTCCGGCCCGCCGTTCGAGCAGACGATCACCTCGAAGGCCGGGGCCTCCGCCTGGGTCTGGATGCTCGAAAGACAGGCGTCGAGATGGGCAAGGTTGCCCCCGGTGATGATGCACACGCTTACAAATGGCCTATTCATCGCTGGCGATACTATGTAATGGCGCCTGTGGCTTCAAGAAGTGGCACCGACTTATCGCATATCGAGGTCTCGATTGTCGTGCCGGCCTACCGGGCGGACGGCACAATTGCCCGGTGCCTGGGCAGCCTGCTGGACCAGGACTTCCCGGGCGGCTTCGAGGTAATCCTCTGCGTCAGCGCCGACCAGGCGGTCGATCTTCCCTCTTTGGAGAAACATCCACGGCTCAAGGTTCTGACCCACGTTCCCCGCCTGGGGGCGGCCGCTGCGCGCAACCGGGCCGCCGCCGAGGCCAGGGGACGGCTGATTGCGTTCACCGACGCCGACGTGGTTGCCGATGCCGGATGGCTGGCCCGGCTGGCAGCGGCGGCCGACTCCAGCCCCTGCGTCGCAGGCTCGGTTCTGAATGGGACGCCCGAGAGCGCCGTCGGCACGGCCGAGTACCTTTTGGAGTTCGTCGACCTCCACCCGGCCCGGAACCCCGAAGCGGTCCACTTCGGGGCCACATGCAATCTCATCCTCGAGCGAGTCCTCTGGGAGGAGGCGGGACCCTTTCCCGAGGACCTCGAAGGGGGAGAAGACACGCTGTTGACCATGGATCTACGCAAGCGGGGGCTGTTCAAGTTTGCCCCGGAGGCTGCCGTGCATCACGTGAACCGAACCCGGCCGGTCGCTTTTCTGCGACACCAGTTCCGGTTCGGCCGGTTCACCGCCCGATTGGCCGTAATGGATGGCACCTACGCCGGGGGGCCGCTGCGGGCCACCCTCACCCGGTACGCGTCCCTGGCGCCGATCGCCTGCGTGCTCCGTGTCGGCTGGGTCTACTGGCGGCTTGCGGCACTCGATCGTCAGCTCTTCGTCCGTTCGTTGCGCTGCCTCCCCGCGGTTGGGGCCGGGAGCTTTGCCTGGGGAGCGGGCCTGGTGGCGCAGAGGCTGCGGGAGCGTGGCAGTGGCAGATAGGCCGCGAGTGCTTTTCGTGACGCCGTATCCGCCCACCCCTCCGATGGGCGGAGGCCGCCGGCGTCAGCTGGAGATCCTGCGCCGGCTGGCGGCCGAAGCGGACGTGACCCTGGCAACGATCACTTTCGGCGACGAAGACGAACGCTTGCTGCCGGAGCTTGCCCCGCCGGGGGTGGAGATCCTCACCGGGCGCCCGGTGAGGGGACGGCTCACCAGGAAGCTGCCCCTCAGCCTGCAGTGGTCCTGGTCGGCAGAGCTGGCCCGCAAGATCGTTCAGGCCCACCGGGCGGATCCCTTTCGCCTGGCAGTCGTGTCGCACAGCTACGCCTTCCACTACGCCGGGGAGTTGGAGGATGTGCCGCGGATGGTCGACGCGCAGAACGTCGAGTCCAGGGTCTACGAGCAGTACTCCCGGCTTCCCCGGGCCGACCGGACGAAGATCCGCCGCCTGGCAGGGACGTCCGGGAAGGGGTTCATCGGCGCCTCGTACTCCGCATCCCGGATCGCTGCGCTGGAGCACGAGGTCTGGAAAGCCGCCGACCTGGTGGTCTGTGTCAGCGACGAGGAGCAGGCCGAGATCTCGGCCGCCGCCCCAAAAACCCGCACGATCCTCGCTCCGAACTGCCCCAGCGTCCCGGCCGGAGAGCCACCCCGGGCGGCCCGGAGCTCGACGGTTAGCTTCTCCGGTTCGCTGAACTACCTGCCCAACATCGATGCGGTGATCTGCCTGGCCGAGCAGGTGGCGCCCCGGGTCCGCTCCCTGGTCTCCGACGTCCGCTTCGTGGTTGCCGGCGCCCAGCCCTCACCCCGCCTGGTTGCGTACTGCAAAGACCACGGCCTGGAGGTGGTCCCCAACCCGGCCGACATGTCCGAGGTCATCGCAGGGACGGTCATGGCCTGCCCGGTGAGGCTGATCGCAGGGACTCGGCTCAAGATCCTCGACGCCCGGGACCTGGGGATCCCGGTCGTCTCCACCTCCCTCGCCGCCGAGGGCCTGGTGGTGGCCGGTGACCCGGGGGTGCTGGTGAGGGACGACCCCGACGGCCTGGCGCAGGGCCTGGCGGAGTTCCTCGAAGCCGTGTCGTGGCCGGAGCCCCGAAAATCCGCCGGCTGGCAGGAGTCGCTGGGCCCGATGTTGGACGCAGTCCGAAACCTGGCGGGGCTCACGTCTTAGTCGAGCGCGAGTGAAATATCGGCGCACTCTCCACCGTAGCTGAAGTCGTCACCAGGGGAGGGGACCAGCATGTATTCCTCGGCATACCTCGAAGCGAGGCACCGGCCGACCGCCGCCGAGTGGCCGCATGAAGAACTGCCGGTTTGCTCGAAACAATAAGCATGAGCAGCTTGCCTGGCCGTCACGAAGGTGACACGGTGCCGCTCCGTCTGATCGCAGCTCGGGTCCGGGCTATTCGTCGCGCATATTCCCGCCACGTCGACCCATATTTCATCCTCGATCGATCTGCCGAACTTCTCCCAATCAGTTCGAGGTCCGGCACAGTTGAAATCCTTTGAAGCCCTGAGAAACGGGTGGTAGGAAGCGAACTGTTCCGGAGTCTGATCGGGGTCCTGCTCACCGGCGTTGTGGCCAACCCCTTCCCCATGCCAAAGGGTTGTAGAGCTGAAGACGCCGGCCAGGCAGTTCGCTACGACATCCTCATGTCCTTCGGCAATAAACCGGGAGTAAAAGGACTCGTAGAGCTCGTTGTTGAACGACACCTCTTTAGACGACTCTTTCTCGGTGGTCCGCCCCACCTCCTCGGGACCCGAACCGCACGCGCCAGTGAGGATGGTGAGAACGATGGCTGCACCGACCGCACGATTCAGTTGGCCTCACCGTCATCTTTAACAGGGGTGACCAGGTTGCTTTCGGGAAGATGGTAGTCGTGACGGTGCATCCCAAGGAGGCGGCCGACCGCCCGGGTCAACCCGTTCTGCGGCACCGGCACGACGTCGAGGACGACCCACAGAAGCCTCTCCCCGCGGTTTCGCAGGTAGTTGACGCTAGCTCTCATGGGGCCGACCTCCGGAGCAAGGCTTTGGATCAGGCGGACCTCCCTGAGCGTCCAGGTGGCGTCTGAGCTCAGCCCCGCCCCGCCGACGTCGACGGTTACCTCCTCGAGAAACGCCGTCGTCACCCGGTCGCCGAGTCGCAGCAGGTATTCGTAGTCCCCGGCGATGCGGTACTCCTCGGAGAACCGCCCAAACCGGTTGAACAGGGAGCGGCGATGCAGCAGGCCCGGGTGTGCGACGCACATGAACCGGGTCATCTTGGACCAGTCCCACGGCTGGCCCACCACGGAGCTTCCGGTCTTTTCGGATGCCCGGTACCGTACCCGGCTGCAGATCAGATCGACATCGGTTCGATCCCCCAGGTCGACCAATGTCCTCAGCGTGCCCGAACCCGCAAGCCGGTCGTCCGCCCCCAGGAAGCAGACCCATCGGCCGGTCGCCCGTTCCAGGGCCTTGTTCCAGGCGTGGTAGACGCCGCGGTCCGGCTCCGACACCCAGTAAGCGATCGAAGCGTCATTCGCCTCGAGGATCTGCACGGTTCCGTCAGACGAGCCTCCGTCGATCACCAGGAGCTCAACCGAGACCCCCTCCTGGGCCGAGACACTGTCGATGCAGGCTCCGAGCGTTCCGGCTGAGTTGAGTGTGGCAACAATCACCGACACGGAGGGGTCGCTCAAGGCCTAGCGCCCATCCAACCGGGCGGTTTTGCGAGCGGTCTTGAGGGCGCAGACGACCGGAGAGCGGTCGACGGCCCTCCTGGCGGACCACCATGCGTGCTCAGACAGAGAACGAGCGAAGTTCAGCCACGCCGCAGCCGGACCGATCTGGGGGTGGGCGGCTTGAACCCTGCGAACCTCCCGCATGGTCTCCAGCGAGTTCGACGTGCTGACCCCGGCGTTCCCCATCGCCAGGTAGGCCCGGTCCAGGAAGGCCGCCCGCGCGCCGGGACCCAGGCGGAGCAGGAACTCGTAATCCCCGGCGATCCGCAGGCTCTCGTTGAACCTGCCGTGGCGCTCGAACAGCCGGGAGTCGTGCAGCATGCCCGTGTGGGAGACCGAGTGGCGCCGCTTCATCCGGTCCCAGCTCCAGGGCCGCCCGTGGACGAACTGCCGCTCCCCCCGGGCATCCACGTACCAGACCTTCCCGCACACCAGGTCGGCGTCCTCCGCACCTCCAAGAGCCGCCATCTCCCCCAGGGCTGTGGCATCCAGGTAGTAGTCGTCGGCGCCCACAAAGCAGATCCAGCGCCCGGTAGCCCGCTCCAGAGCCTTGTTCCACGCCGAGTAGATCCCCCGGTCGGAACCGGTCTCCCAGTGGGCTATCACCTTTTCGTTTTTTTCGAGCAGCGCCAGGGTCCCGTCGGTCGACCCGCCGTCGATCACGATCAGTTCCTTGTCGGGGTAATCCTGCCCGGCGATGCTGTCCAGGCACCTCTGGAGGGTGGCGCTCCCGTCGAGCACTGCGACGACTATCGACACCCTGCCGGTCATTCGGGGGGTGCGTCCTTGTCGGCGCCCCACAACGATCCCACCCCGTTCATCCCCCCGTCGACGTGGAAGGTCGTGCCGTGGATGTAGGCGGCGTCGGTCCGTGCCAGGAACACCACGGCAGACGAGATGTCGAGGCCGGTGGCCACCCGGCCCACCACCAGGCCGGTCCGGGTCAGAACCTCCTGGGGAACGTTCACACCGGTGCCGACGGCCTCCTCCACCCCCGGGGTGATGACCGGCCCGGGCGACAGGGCCATCACCCTTATCCCCGAGCGCCCGTATTCCGCAGCCCAGCACTTCGTCAGCATGTCCAGTGCCGCCTTCGTGCCGGCGTAGGCAGCCATCCCCGGGTACCCGCGGTAGGCGACCGGGCTGGTGATGTTCACGACCACCCCGCTCCCCCGCTCCGCCATTCCGGGTACGAGCGCCGTGGTCAGAAGGTGGACGCCCCGGACGTTCAGGTGCATCATCTCGTCGAAGTCGGCGGCGGAGATGGGAGTTCCGTCGATCTTGTAGCTCCCTGCGTTGTTCACGAGGATGTCGATACCGCCCAGGCGGGACTCGGCCGCCGCAGCCAGGGCACCCGGGCCCTCGGCGGTTGCCAGGTCGGCGGCGATGAACACGCACCGTCCGGAGGCGGCCGACCCGAGGCGCTTTGCCACCGACTTTCCCCGGGCTTCGTCGCGCCCGGTGACCACGACATCGGCCCCCTCCCGGAGGAAGTGCTCGGCAATCGACTCCCCGATGCCGGAGGTCGATCCCGTGACCAGTACGTGGGTTCCGCCAAGAGTCATGCAGGATCCTTTCGGGGCGAAGCTGATTATCCGCCTAAGCTACCGGGTCTCGCGGTTTGCACGCGCCTGGAAATCCAGCAATTCCCGCTCCGGGACTTAGGATCGGCAGGTAATGAGCGAAGATCCTGGGGACCCGGGGGCGGGCGGACTGCCTCTGGTCAGCGTAGGAATGCCGGTCTACAACGGGGCGAATCACCTGGCGGGTGCCATCCACTCGGTCCTCAGCCAGGACTACAAAAACCTCGAGGTGGTCGTGTGCGACAACGCCTCGGACGACGGGACTCCTGCAATTGCCTCAGATTTCGCCGTCCGGGACCCACGAGTGAGGTACATCCGGAATCCCGAGAACATCGGCCTGCTCCCGAATTTCCGCCGGGTGAGGGACGAGGCCCGGGGAAAGTATTTCTGCTGGCTCGGCCACGACGACCTTCTGTCCGACCCCTCCTATCTCAGCGCTACGGTTGCCCACCTGGAGACGCACCCCGATGTCGCCCTATGCCACACCGAGATTTGCCTGCTGAAACCCACCGGGGAGACCGAGGTCGTCCAATTCCCCGAACTGGCGCCGGATCGCCCCTGGGCCCAGGCCAGGCGCGACCTGTTCCGCTGGCCCCAGGACTGGCTCGAGATGGCCAGTCACGGGGTCTTCCGCCGGGAAGCGCTGGTGGAGATTCCTCTCCCGGAGAAGACTCGTACCCGGCGGCCCCACGTCTTCTGCTGGGAGATCAACATGTTGACCGCCCTTTCCACCCGGGGCCGGATAGTCGCCCTGTCGCAGGCCCTCCGCACCTACCGGTCGTCCCCCGAGTCGGCGGCCCGGCAGATGGGCCGCAGCGTCTCACCGTTCGACCTTTGGTTGCTCGACATGGAGACCAAACTCACGCTCCTGGCGCGGGCCGTCCGGTGCCCGGGCTCGGTCCGGGAACGGGTCCGGCTGGGTGGCACCGCCCTGGGGAACTTCTCGCGCAAGACATTTCGGAACCGGTTCGACCACCGGACGGCGATGAAGATGGCCGAAGAAGAGCTGACCATTCTCCTGACCGCCGCCCGGGACCGGGCCAAGCTGGTCCTGCAACTGCAGGAGGTGATCGAAGCTCGCAGGAGCCTGCTTGTCGAACGCGGGGAGACGCCCGAGCCGTTCAGGACCGGGCTCACCGAGCCCCTACCCCCGTCTACCGGGCCTGCGGTCAAACCAACCCGCGGGAAGTTGCGCGACTTTTTCCGGCCGGCATCCCCGTCGCAGATACGCTGGTACGCCGAGGTGAACTACCGGATCACAGCCCTCCGGCGTTACTGCGAAAGGCAACTGCAGGAGATCGACCGCTCCGACGCCGAGGCCGCCAGGCTGCTGACCCTCCTGTAGGTCAGCGAAACCGATCCAGCAATCGTTTTCTGGTGGCCGGCTTGTTCGGTTCCGGGGAGCCGGGCTCCCGGGCGACGGTCCGAACCGAGATCGGCTGGTAGCCGAAGGTCTCGACCATGCCGCCGTCGATGTGAATGGTGCTTGCGTGGATGTACTCCGCCTCGCCGCTTACCAGGAATGAGACTGCGGCTGCCACCTCGTCGACTGTGCCGTAGCGCCCCGCCCCGAAGCCGGCGCAGAACTGGGCGATGTCCTCGGCTTTCGACTCGCGGGTGCTGCCCTCGGTGAGGACCGGTCCGGGCGCAATTGTGTTCACCCGGACCCCCCACAGGCCGTACGTGGCGGCCCAGCACCTGGACATCGCGTCCAGGGCGGCTTTCGAGGACGCGTACGCGGAGTAACCGGGCCAGCCGCGATAGGCGACCGAGGTAGTGACGTTGACCACCACGCCCGACCTGCGCTCCGACATCCGGCGCATCACGGCCGTCGAGAGCAGGTAGGGGGCCCTTACGTTGACTGCGAAGATCGCGTCCCAGTCCTCGGGCGTGATCTCGGTGCTGTGCCCGGCGCCGCCGGTGGCGGCGTTGTTGACGAGGATGTCGACACCTCCCAGCCACTCCTCCGCCTGTTCCGCCAGCAGCAAGGGCGCTTCCGGGCTTGCCAGATCCGCGGCGATGAACCGGCAGCGCCCGGCGCCCGCCTTCTCCAGCCGTTCCTGGGCAGCCCGGCCCCTGTCGGGGTCGCGCCCGGTGATCACCGTGTCCGCCCCCTCGGACGCAAGCCGCAGGGCAACCGCCGCGCCAATCCCCGAGGTGGCGCCGGTGACGAGAGCACCCTTTCCCTGCAGTGTCATGGCAGCCGTTCTGTGGTTAGACGATGTTTAGTCCCGCCGCCAGGTCGGACGACGCCGCTACGATGCTATCCATGATCCCTGAGAAAAACATCGCACTTCCTCCCGCCCTGGTGAGCGTAGGCGTGCCGGTGCACAACGGCGGCGAACATCTGGAAGAGGCGCTTCGTTCGGTACTAACGCAGGATTATCCAAATCTGGAAGTGGTCATCTGCGACAACGCTTCCGACGACGGCACCGAGGCGCTCTGCCGCCGGATCGCTGCAGAGGACCACCGGGTCCGCTATCTGCGCAACGAGACCAACATCGGGTTGATGCCCAACTTCCGCCGGTCGCTCGATGAGGCACGGGGGCGATATTTCAGCTGGCTGGCCCACGACGACGTCATCTCGAACAGGGCCTATCTCAGCACCCTCGTCGCATACATGGAGGAAAACCCCGATGTTGTGGCGTGCACCTCGGCGTTTCAGTTGCTGAACAGTCACTTCGGGATGGCCGGTGATCTGATTTCTGTTCCTGAGATCGCTCCGCACCGGTGGCCTGAGGGTCGTCAGGAGTACTTCCGGTGGCCCCACGGCTGGATCGAGAGCCTGACCATCTACGGAGTCTTCCGCACTTCGGACTTGAGGCAGATCTCCCTGCCTGAACGCAGCTGGAAGGGTCGGCCCCACATCTTCTGGTGGGAAACCGACGTCACGACCGCCCTATGCCTAAGGGGCCGGATCGTGGCCCTCCCGAACGCCCTCAGGTCCTACCGGCTGGCCGTGCACACGGCGGGAACCGGCATGTCGACGTCGTTCTCCACCTTCGACCTCTACCGCATCGGTCTGAGGATAAAGCTCATTCTGATCGGCCGCGCCACCCGCGCTCCGGGTTCCCTCACAGCCCGCCTACGGCTGGTCGGCACTGCCGTCGCCAACCTTTTCCGGGCGAATCTCGGCCAGCCCTACGACCACGCCTATGTCACCCGGAACTGGGGAATCGCGGTGCGGGCGCTCGAGGGCGTCGCCCGCGAACGAGCGGCAGCAGTCGAGTCGCTGAAAGCCCTGGTGCAGACACGCCGTAAGGCGGCCGAGGAAATCGGCGTGGCTCCCGGTCCGATCAGCGCCGAGGTCGAAGGTGCCCTGATGGAGCCCGAGGTTGATCTGCCCGAGCCGGCGGACCCACCCCCCAATTCCTGGGCGGCGGCGGTCGTCCGGTTCTTCCGCCCGCCGACCTCCGACGAGATCAGGCGGAGGAACGAACTGCAGGCCCGGATGGGAGAGCTCAACCTGCTGTGCGCCCGAATGCTTTCGGTGATCGAAGTTCTGAACGCAGAGGCGCAGAGGCTCGCTCAGCTGTTGGAGCAGGCTGCGGCTGCCGGCCGGCCAACGCCCGGCTAGCTCCGGATTCGCTCCGCGACGATCGCGGAGCACTCCTCCATCCCCGACAGCTCCGGCACCGAGGCCTCAGGCCTGCGCCGGGAAAACCTTCCGCGCGGGACCGGAGGCGGAGCGGCCTCCTCTTCGGTGCGCGCCTTGCACCGGTGCATACTTCTTTTGACCGACACCACACGGTAACCGAGCACGCCAAGGATGTTGGTAATTGCCTTCTCGGTAAGCACCCACCAGGCAAAGTAGATCTCGGTGGATGCCGGATCGGCTTTGGGGTCGGGCATAAAGAGCGCGTGGGGCTGGTCCCCCTGGGGGCATTGCTGGGTGATGACGATCGTGTCCGGCCGGAGGGCGCAGACGTTCTGGAGCGCAAGGAACGGATCCCTCAGGTGGGGAAGGATCATTCCGACCACTGCGATGTCGAACGGCCCGAGCCCTTCGGGCAGATCGTAGAGATCCCCGTAAAAGGCCTTCGCCTTGGAGCCCACCCGCTTGTGGGCGAACCAGTAGGCGTTCCGGACCGCCGCGTTCATATATGAGGTCGACTCGGCGATCTCCCGGGTCCGGTACCCGTCCCCCTGGAATGGGACCACGTTCCACTGGGCGCCGTCGGCCATGTCGAACGAGACCACCTCGGCCCCGCGGTCCTCCATGGCGAAGGTCAAAAAGCCGCTGGCCGTGCCCACATCGAGGACCCTCTTGCCCTTGAAGTCGAGGTTTCCCAGGTAGTCGTCCACCGTATCCCTGAGGTCCCACCCGGTCCCCACCTCGCCCACGCCGGGCAGGTCCATGTAGTGGTAGAAGTAGCACATCTCGATCGGCGGGTCGTCGGGGACGGACTCGACCAGCAACGGCCGATCGCCTGCAATACCCGCCGTGGACACCTTGGATGAGCTCTCCATGACGGCAATCTTGTCACCTTTACGGCCGGTGCGAGTAGACGGCGCCCTCAGTACAGATCCTCGAGGCCGATAGTTGCCACCCGCTCCGGGAGGTCTAGAGGGGGCGATTCGAAAGCGGTCCGGGTGACATCGCAGCTTCCCTCGCCGTCGACGAACCGGCTTGCCGCAGGGCCGTACGCCGGGGGATCGGCCCCGCTGACGTCGATCCGTTCCCAGTCGACTAGCGTCCGGTAGTCGATCTGGTTGGCGGCGGACTCCATCCATGCGTCGCCCGAGATTCCCAGCTCGTTGGTCGCCCGGCACACGACTGCGACCCGGGCGCTCGGCCGGCCTCCCACGTCCACGGTGGGGCTGGTCACGCAGTCCAGCGGCTTGAGCCGAAGGTAGCGCAACAGGTACTCGAGCAGTGGGACGGACAGGAGGAAGTACGTACTCCCGTCGGGGGACAACTGTCCCCGCGCGTTGAAATACATCGCGTCCTGTTTGTCCATTGCCGCGTACGTCTCGACGATCATCAGGCCCCCGGTCCGGACGAGAGAGCGGGCCATGGCCAGGACTGCGAGCGGGCCGAAGCAGTGATAGAGCACCCCGGAAAGCACAACCACATCGAAATTGCCTCCGTACCGGCGCCCCACGAAGCGGGCGGTTGCCTGGTGGGTAAGGCCGCCGTGGTAATCGAACTCCGCTCCCGTGAAGTGTTTGACGACGGCGACCTTGCGGTCGCAGTGCATCACGTCCACCGCGACGACCTGCCCGGCCTCCCTCCTGGACATCAGGACCGGCACCGCCGCCTCCATGGTCCCGATGTCGAGGCACCTGCGTCCGGTCACCTCACACCTGGCAAGCAGGTCCCTCGTGAGGCCGAGATTGCGGTGCTTCGCCCCGGGAGTGAAGACCCCGGGCGACAGTTCGACGCAGTAGTACCAGTACTGGTCGAGGTACCTGGTGGGGTCGGATTCTCCGGGCCGGGGCACGGGCGGCTCCTTGAGAACGGTTTCCAGGATCCAAAACTCATCCCACCGCCCGGCGCCGCCCTCCTTGAAAACCTGGCGCAGCTGCATCTCGATCCTGGTTCCGCCGCCGTGGATTGCCACGTCTATGAAGGCGGCGCCGTGGGAGTCGTCCGCCAGTACCACCGTAGACTCGACCTCCGCCCGGCCCGGTGAGATGCGCTGGGCCAGCAGGTAATCAATCAGCCCGTCCCGCCCGCGGAATGTCCCACTTCCGGGGTTGCCGCGGCCCACGTGCCACACAACGCCGGGCTCGAAGTAGGCGGAGAGGACGTCCGTACCGCCCTCGGAAACGTCGGTAAGGAACCGGCGGATCCTTTCAGCTCCCGGATGCTCCGCCAACCCAACCCTTTCTGGTTCCCGCCGGATACCGACAGATTAGACTCAAATTCGTTCACCGCAGCCAAACGGAGGTCTCAAGCAATGGCCGGCTCGATGTGGGAAAAGCTCTGCTCCGCGGCGGTGCACCTCAACCGCGGGGACCCCGGTCCGGCGCTCGACCTCTGCCCCGAGCAGGTGGAGCTGACCGTTGGGCAGACCGCCGGTTCGCCCTCCCCCTCCCGATACGCCGGCAGGGACACGATCACCGGGCTCTGGCAGGAGACGTTCGAGTCCCTGAACGGCGCGATCGAAGTCAGGCCGGCAAAACTGCTTGCGGGAGACGGTCACATGGTCCTCTTCATAGACCTGTTCCTGGGCTCGGGATCCCAGCGGGAAGAGAAAAAGCTGATTCTGACCGGAGCCGCCGGGTCCGGAGGTTTGTGGGACGAGCTCTGGCTGCAGTTCGACGACCTGCCGGTTCGGCTGCCGGCCGGCGCCCGGTCGGAGCCCGGCGGCTAAAAAAGGCGCCTCAGCCAGCCGCCGGTCCAGTAGGAGGGCCCCTGCGTGATCGAGCCCTCGTTGAACACCGGAGCAGGCGCCTCGACGGCAAACTCGGCGTGGGACTCAAGAAAGCTTTCGACGGCGCCGAGCGGGTTGTTCGACGCCCAATTCTCGCCCGCAAGCGGTGCGCCCGCCACGGCGGTCATGATGCCGCCGTCCGCCACCACCATGTAGGAGCCCGGGCCGACGAAGCCCGAGTACGCCTCGAGCTCGCCCAGGACGTGCTCCCGTGTGTGGTTGCTGTCGAGGACCACCAACGCCGTCTCGCCGGGGTTGACCAGCGCACGCACCTGCGCAACCGTCTCGGGGGCCACCGAGGAACCCTCCACCATGTCGATCAGGTCAAAAAGCTCGTGGGCCTCGATTGCCGCCCGGTTGTGGGGGCGGATCTCGACGTCGATCCCGACCACCCTCCCGCGGCCCATGGCCCGGCACAGGCCGGCGTAGAAGATCAGCGACCCGCCGTGGGCAATGCCGGTCTCGATGATCACGTCGGGCTTGACCCGGTAGACCACCTCCTGCATCCGGACGATGTCCTCAGGCAACTGCAGGATCGGCCGGCCCAGCCAGGTGAAGCCGTAGACGTACTTGTTGTCGAACCCGACCCTCACCCAGGCCTTGCTGACCTCGGCGAAGGCCTCGGGGGTGTCGAACCGGTGGCGGGTTACCTTCCCGGCTTCGGTGACCTCCACATAGCCGTCGTCGAAGTTGACGCTAAGAGTCGCCAACTGCCGGCCTAGCTACGGATCGGGTCAGTCAAGAACTTCGACCTGCGGGATCGGCAGCACGAACCGGCCGCCCCACTCCCTGATGGGAGCCATCTGGCTCATAATCTCGTCCTTCAGGTTCCACACCAGAATCAGCAGGTAGTCGGGACGGGTCTCGGCGATCTTGTCCGGGGAGTGGATGGGAATCCTGGTCCCGGGCAGGAACCGCTCCTGCTTGTGGGGGTTGAGGTCGGTTACGTATGCCACCTGGTCGGGGGTGGCCCCTGCCGAGTTCAGCAGGATCGTCCCCTTGGCCGCGGCGCCGTAGCCGACCACGGTCTTGCCCTCGTCTTTGGCCCTGGCCAGGAACCCCCGGACGCCGTCCAGCACACCCTCGACCGCCTGGGTGTAACCGGAGTAGGTCTCCATCCGGTCGAGACCCCCGGCTTTTTCGGCAGCCCGAACTTCGGCAAGACCCGGGCCGGCCGGCCGCAACGGGCCGTCGGACCGCTGCGCCAGCACCCGGAGGCTCCCGCCGTGGGTGGGGATCTGCACCACGTCGAACACCTCGAGGCCCTTCGCGTTCAGGACCGGCTCGAGTGAGTGCAGGGACAGGTAGGAGAAGTGTTCGTGGTAGATCGTGTCGAACTGGCGCTTCTCCAGGATGTTCAGCAGGTGGGGAAACTCAATCGACAGCACGCCGCCCGGTTTCAGCACCGTGGCCAGGCCGGCGGTGAAGTCCTGGAGATCGGGGACGTGGGCGATGACGTTGTTGGCGACCACCAGGTCGGCGGGGTGGCCGGTGTCGATCAGGTCCTCGGCAACCGCCAGGCCGAAGAAGTTGTTCTGGGTCGGGATGCCGGCCTCGTTGGCCAGCTTGGCGATGTTGGCGGCCGGCTCGACACCCAGGACCGGGATGCCGGCGGCCATGAACTCTTTGAGAAGGTACCCGTCGTTGCTGGCGATCTCGACCACCAGGCTCGAGGGGCCGAGCGAGTACTCCTTCAGCGCCCAATCCGCGAATCGCTTTGAGTGCTCCAGCCACGACTCGGAGTAGGAGGAGAAGTAGGCGTAGTCCGAGAAGATCTCCTCCGGAGAGACGATCTCGGTCACCTGCACCAGCTGGCAGGCGTCGCACACCCAGGCTTTGAGCGGGTAGCGCGCCTGATCCGCCGTGGAGTCCAGCGGGGGGTACTCGTTGACCAGGGGCATGTCGCCCAGGTCCAGGAGGACTGTCGAAAGCTCGGCGTCGCAGCCGCGGCATATCGCTCGGATCGGTTCGGCGGTCACTTTGGCAACATCTCGAGGTATCTCCGTATCTGATCGATGGAGGTGGTCCGCCGCTCCGACGTGTCCGGGGCGGCACGGTGCCACTCGGCGGTCCAGCGCACCGCGGTGTCGATGTCCACCAGCGGGGACCAGCCCAGCGTCTGGGTTGCGATGGTGGAGTCTAGCCGAAGCTGTACCGCCTCGGGGAAGCTCTCGCCGACATCCACCCAGCTGCCGGAGCCGATCTCGGCCAGCGTGCGGTCGACCAACTCACCCACCGGGACCGAATCCTCCAGGTGCGGTCCGAAGTTCACCGCCTTGGGAGCGCCGTCCGGATCGGAGTAAAGCCTCTCGGCCAGCAGCAGGTACCCCCACAGGGGGTTCAGAACGAACTGCCAGGGTCGCACCGCCTTCGGGTTGCGCAGCTCGATCACCCTCCCGGCGGCCAGCGAGCGGAAGACGTCGGGCAGAAGGCGCTGCTGGGACTGGTCCCCTCCCCCGATCACGTTGCCGGCCCGGGCGGTCGCGATCCGGGGGGCGAGAGCCTTGGTCGGGTCGCGGCGGAACGCCTTCACCACGAACTCGACGCAGGCTTTGGACCCCGAGTAGGGGCCGGTTCCGCCCAGCGGGTCGTCCTCCTTGAACGGGCGGCCCAGCTCCGAGTTCTCGTAGACCTTGTCGCTGGTGACCACCACCATCGAGCGGCACTCGGGCACCTCCGAGACCGCCACCAGAAGGTTGACCGTGCTCATGACGTTGGTGGAGTAGGTGAGGATGGGGTCGGCGAACCCCACCGGCTCCAGCGCCTGGGCCGCCATGTGGATCACGACCTCGGGCCGGCAGCCGGCCACTATGGCCGCCGTCTTCTCCGGGTCCCGCAGGTCCGATATGTGCGAGTCAACCCTGGTCCAGGGTAAAAAGCTGCTGAAGGCGCCCCCCTCGGGCGGCTCCAGCCCGATCCCGGTGACGCGGGCATTCAACTGCTCGAGCAGCAGGCACAGCCACGAACCCTTGAACCCGGTGTGCCCGGTGACCAGGACCCGCCGCCCGTCCCAGAACGCCGGGTTCACTCCCACGTCCCGTGCGTCCACGGGGCCTTCCCGGTGTCCCACAGCTCCCGCAGGTAGCGGACGTCACGCAGGGTGTCCATGCAGTGCCAGAAGTCGGAGTGGGGAAAGGCCATTACCTGGTCGGTCTCGGCCAGGGTCTCCAGCACGTCGGTCTCCAGGCTGGCGCCGTCGCCCGAGATCATCTCCAGCACCTCGGGCTGGCAGACCATGAACCCTCCGTTGATCCAGCCCTCGCCCAACTGGGGCTTCTCGGTGAAGCGGACCGCCGAGCCCTCCTCGAACTCCAGCGCCCCAAAACGGGCCGGGGGTCGCACGGCGGAAACCGTGACCATCCTGCCGTGCGATTGATGGAAGGCCAGAAGTTCTTTCAGGTCGATGTTGGACACGCCGTCGCCGTAGGTCAGCATGAACGGCTCGCTCCGCAGCCACGGGGCCAGGCGACCGAGGCGCCCTCCGGTTCCGGACTCCTTGCCGGTTTCGACCAGGTGCACGGTCCACTCCTCACGTTCGCCGCCGTGCCTGGTGACGTTGCCATCGGGGAACTCGACGGTCATCGACCCGCTGAGCGCCAGGCAGTCCAGGAAGTAACGCTTGATCGACTCCCCCCGGTAGCCCAGGGCCACCAGGAACTCGTCGAACCCGTACCGCTCGTAGTGCTTCATGATGTGCCAGAGAATCGGGCGCCCGCCTATCTCCACCATCGGCTTGGGGCGGGTCTCGGTCTCCTCGGCGAGCCGGGTGCCCTGGCCCCCGGCGAGGATTACCACTTTCATCGCGCGGCCCCCGTCCTCAAGGTTTGATCAACAGCCCCTGGCCGGTTGGCAGGGTGGCGATCTCAACGTCCTGCTTCGCAGCAAACTTGTCCAATGCAACCTTCTGCGGCCGGTAGTGCGTCCAGCCGTAGTCGTCCAGAAGCACAATTGCGCCCACCGAGAGCTTAGGCCAGAAGAACTCTAGTGCGGCCACCTCGGGAGCGGCAATGTTCATGTCGAGGGAAAGATAGCTGACCGCGTCGATCTCGACACCGGTCAGGGTGTCCGGGACCCGTCCCCGGACCAGCCGGACCCCGGGGTACGGCTCGAAGTTCTTGAGGGCCGTCTCGTAGGAGTCCTGGGCGTAGTACATCCGGTTCTCCTCGGTGCGGAAAGGGGTCTCCTCCTCCGCCATCTGCTCGTCGGGGATGCCGGTGAAGGTGTCGAAAAGGTAGAAGGCCTTGCCCGTTGAATTGAAGTCGATGTAGTTGCAGATCGCCAGTGAAAGTCCGCCGGAGTGCACCCCGCACTCTACGAAGTCGCCCGGCAGATGCGCGCCGTGGCGGGCTGCCCAGCATGCGATGTGCACCCGCCAGGGCATGTCTATGACGTTGTCGGTTCCCGGCCAGGTGAACTGAAGTCCGGCGTTCAGGCCCGCCTCGTTGGCCTCTACGAACCGCGGCTCGGTCAAAAAGTCCACATTCCGGCCGCCCATCTTCATCGTCCCGTCGTCGTAGGAGTCCTCCCCCTCGTAGGCAGACTCGGCTAAGGGCGGGGCAAACGGGCCGTAGTCGGGCGACGAAGGCGCCGGCCGGCTCCGGCGGAACCTCTTCATCGGAAAAGCCTTGAGGGGACCATTCGTTCTCCTGCTCGAGTGCCGGATCGCACGTGCGCCTGCAACCCGGGGCCGTCGCTTAGACTACTTCGGCGCCGCTCCGGGCTGCGCCCAACCACTTGAGTTGAACCTTTAGGAACCGGGAAAGTATGCCCAAGTTCTCAATTCTCCTGCCCACCCGCGAGCGCTCGGACACCTTGCGCTTCGCCCTGCAGACCGCGGTCGCGCAGGACTTCGGCGACGTCGAAATCCTGGTCCACGAAAGCGGCAACGACCCCGGCACGGCCGAGGTCGTCGCCGAGGCCGGCGACTCCCGCACCCGCCACGTCAAGACGGTGGAGCCGGTGGCGATGAAGGAAAACTGGGAGCGGGCAGTGGCGGCCGCCACCGGGGACTACCTGACGATCATCGGGGACGACGACGCCATCCTGAGCACCGCCTGCAGCGAAGCCGCCCAGATTCTCGACCGGTACCCGGTGGACGTGCTGACCTGGCGCCCGGCGGCCTACTTCTGGCCGGACTCGGCCATCACAGTCCTCCAGAACCGCCTTCAGGCTTACCTGCCCAAGACTTCAGGTTTCGAGCTTCAGGACCCCCGGGCCCTGCTGCACCTGGCCTATCACTTCCGGGAACACCACTACACGATGCCCATGATGCTCCACTCGTTCGTCGCCCGGCCCCTGGTCGACCGGGTCATCGAGGGCCTCGGGACCTACTTTTCTTCGGCCGCCCCCGACATTGCTTCCGCCGTGGCGGATGCCTGGTTCGGGGAGTCCTGCATCCTTTCGCACCGGCCTATGTCGATCTCGGGCATCTCGCACCACAGCACAGGGTCCCGAATGCACTTTAGCCGGGACCCGAAGCTGAGAATGCAGGCGGAGCGGGCTGCGTTTGCGACAAGTGTCGACTTCCACCCCAGCCTACCGAACTCCCGCAACAGCCAGATCTTCGCTGCGAACGAGATGATGACCATGAAACAGGCGCTGTTCCCGGACGAGCGGCCCGACTTCAACTACCGCGGCCTTATCCAGCGAGCGCTGGAATCGCTTGAGACCGGGTTCGAGGACTACGACGCAGGTCTTGCAGACATCCGCCGGACCGCTCAGCTGAACGGCATAGACCTGGACGACTTTACGGTACCGCCTCCGGCCCCCGCGGAAAGAAAAGCGGCGCAAGGCGTTGTGACCCTGGGAGAAGGGCTTTTGATCGACATCGACTGCACCGCAGAGGGGGTGTCCACGGTTGCCGGCGCCGGGCGCTTGCTTGCCTCGGTCCTTCCGGCCTTTGGCCCGCCCGGCGACCTGCCGAGGCCGGTGACTCAGGTCCTGACCGTGTCACAGGCTTCCAGGGAGCTGTGCTTCTCCGCCGGAGGCAACGGCCTGGCGATGCTCGGTGGGGGCTGGAGCCGGCCCGAAGATTGGGGAGTTTGGACCATCGCCGATCGAGCAGACCTCGTGCTGGACCTGGAGACACCCTCCCCAGAGTCTCTAGTTGTCCGGATCACCGGACGGATGTTCGTACCCCGGCAGATTCTCCAGTCCCGGGGCTCGCTGACTATGAACGGCCGGCCGGTTGCAAGGCTGGAGGCCACGCCGGATAGGCCTGCCGTGAACCTCACGGTCGACATCCCGCCGGACGCCCTGACGACGGGCACGATCCTGCTGGAGTTTCTGGTCGACTCTCCCTCAAGCCCCTCCTCTGCCGGCATCAGCAGCGACACCCGGAGACTCGGGTTCGGCCTGGAACGGATCTGGTTCGAGTGACTGCCGGTCCGGCGATCATCCACATCACCCACCCCAAGGCCGGATCCCAGTGGATCCGGAGGATTCTGATGCAGTGCGTTCCCGACCTCGTGATACCCAGCGTCGACGAGCTGGTCGCAGACCCGGCTATGAACCCAAGCTGGGAGTTTTTGTCCCGACCCTTCGTGCCGGGTGGCGTCTACCCCGCCCTCTACCTGCCGCGGGACCGGTTCGACCAGGTGGAGGGAGTTGGGTCCAGCAAACGCTTCGTCGTCATTCGCGACCTCCGCGACACTCTGGTTTCCGGCTACTTCAGCATCCGTTACAGCCACCCGACCGACATGAGCCACGTAGCCGAACTCAGGGCCGAGCTCGAAACCCGCAGCGTCGAAGACGGCCTGATCTTCCTGTTCGACGGGTTCCTGGACCTGTGTGCCGCAGTTCAGGGGACCTGGATGGAGTCGGGAGACCCGATGCTTCGCTACGAGGACCTTCTGGTGGAGGACGTCGGCCTGCTCGAGCTGGTTCTGCTGGAGCACTGTGGGCTGCCGGTCACGCGGGAGGAGTTCCGCAGGAGCGTGGAGGAGCACCGGTTCGAAAAACTCTCCGGGGGACGACGCCTGGGGCAGGAGGACCGCTCCTCCCACTTTCGAAAAGGGGTCCCGGGTGACTGGCGAAACCACTTCACACCGAAGGTGAGCGATGCGTTCAAGGCAAGGTTCGCAGACGTACTGATCTATGCCGGTTACGAGAGGAACAGGGACTGGTAAGGGGGCCTACGCCGTCACCTTCTGGACCGCACTCCGCACTATCGGCTCGGTGTCCGCTGCGTTGAATGCCGGTTCGGTACCGACACCGATTGAGAAGTGGCGCACCACGACAATGAAGTTCTGCTGACGGACGATCACCGTGTCGCCTGTGACAGACCCCTCGGTCGGAGCGGGCTTGTCCGCGGAGCCGGAATTGACGGTGAAGTCGCTGGTTACCCGGGCCGCCGCCGTCTGCTCGCCTACGGCGGGAAACGAGGCGGAGCTCAATTTCAGACGGCTCACGGTGCCTGCGGCGTCCACGTCCCACTCTTTGCACGTGGCGATCGCCTGCTGAACCTTGTCGAAGGCCTCGGTCGCATCTTCGGGACTTTCATAGGAGACAACCGTCTCTACGACCCGCGTGGTCATCTCACCTTTAAAGAACTGAGCGGTGGCCGAAGCAGTCGCGTTTGACTCGTCGGGGACGGGTGAGTCGCAAAAACCACCCTCCTGCGCCGACACCTCCTCGGTGCCTGCGTTTTCTATGGGCTGCCATCCGGCGGGCATATCCGCTGCGGCGAGCAGCTTCCCACCCAGCTCTCCGCTGGGGTCGGACTCGAGGTTGAGATCGGTGTCCGGTGTGTCCTCGGGGTCCGGGTCTCCTCCGCAAGCGGCCAGAAGCAACACGAGTGCGAACACCGCAAGGAGTTTCCGGAGGCGTTGGAAAGCCATGAACCCTCATTATCGGCTTCCGGGCCGGGCGCCGCAAGGACCGCCCGGGCCCGCAGGCCGGTTGGGCGTATACGATCTGGCCATGGGTTACGACGGACTTGGCTCCGACCCTCCCCTGGTCAGCATCGGGGTCCCGGTTCGCAACGGCGCCGTCCACCTCGCCGAGGCGCTGGAGTCGGTGGCAGCGCAGGACTACCCAAACATCGAGGTAGTCATCTGCGACAACGACTCCGCGGACGACACGGCCGCCATCGCACGCCGGTACGCCGCGGTCGACCCCCGATTTCGCTACCTGCACAACGGTTCCGACATCGGTTTTCTGGGGAACTTCAGGCGGGCGCTCGATGAGTCGCGCGGGACCTACTTCACCTGGCTGGCCCACGACGACCTGCTCCTGCACCCCTCCTACATCGGCACCCTGGTGGGCTACCTCGAGTCGCACCGCGACGTGGTTGCCTGCTCCACTGCGTTCCAGCTGTCGGCCTTCGAGCTGGCCGGCGCCCCGGAGATCAAAGCTTTTCCGGAGATGGCCCCGGACCGCTGGCCGGGGAGCCGCTGCGAGCTGTTTCGCTGGCCCCACGGATGGGTCGACCTCACGATCTACGGGGTGTTCCGCCGGGAGGCGCTCGCCGGGGTCCCTATTCGCGACCATTACTACAAGGGGAAGCCGCACATCTTCTGGTGGGAGACCGACCTGCTCACCGAGCTGTCGGGGGCGGGCAAGATCGTTGCCCTTCCCGAGTGCATGCGCTTCTACCGCCGGTCGACCGTCTCCGCCGGGACCAAGGTCGTATCGGAGGTCTCGACCTTCGACCTGCTCCGGCTTGGCCTCAAGATCAAGTCGATCCTGCTGTGGAGGGCCCTCAGCCTGCCGGTACCCGTCCGGGAACGGCTCCCGGTGGTGCTCACGGCCCTCGCCAACGTTCCCCGGGCCAACCTTCGCCAGCCCTACGACCACCGGCGTGAGGTACGAACCCTGGAGCGGGAGGTGGCCAGTCTCGAAGCGGTGGAGGCGGAAAGGTCGGACCTGATCAGGCTCCTTACCCAGGTGGTCGG
>DASTUJ010000119.1 GCA_035759705.1 Actinomycetota bacterium
CGGGACGTCCCGGCCGACAAACTTCTGGCGCCGCGCGGATGGTAGCGGACCCCCGCATAGGGGTCCTGGCGCTTCAGGGGGATTTCGCCGAACACCTCGCAGTCCTGGAGTCGTGTGGCTACCGGCACTTCACGGTCCGGTCCTGCATGGACCTGGAGCAGGCGGATGCGTTGATCATCCCCGGCGGGGAGTCGACCACGATGCTGAAGCTGGTCGACCGGTACGAGCTTCGGGACGCCATGGTCAAGCGAGTGGAGTCCGGGATGCCGGTCTTCGGCACCTGCGCCGGAGCCATCGTGCTGGCCGACCGGGTTTCCGACGGAGAGCGCACGCTCGGGGTCTGGGACATGCACGTCGAGCGCAACGCCTACGGGCGGCAGGCCGAGTCGTTCGAGGCGGATATCGAGGTTTCCGGACTGGATGAGCCGGTCCGGGGTATTTTCATAAGGGCGCCCATCATCACCGGCGCGGTCGGGACCACGGTGATGGCGACCCATCGGGACCAGCCGGTGCTGGTACGAAAGGACAACCTGCTGGCGGCGACGTTTCACCCCGAGCTCGCGGGTGAGACCAGGATCCACCGCTGGTTTGTCGAGAATCTTTGCGCAGGGAAGGAGTAAGGCGTGTCGGGCCACTCGAAATGGGCAACCACCAAACACCAGAAGGCGGTCAAGGACCAGCGTAGAGGAAAGCTGTTCGCCAAGACCATCCGCATCGTTGAGGTGGCGGCCCGGGAGGGCGGCGGAAACCCCGACGCCAACCCGACCCTGGCCGATGCGATCTCTCGCGCCCGGGCCATCAGCATGCCGAGCGACACCATCGAGCGGGCCGTCAAGCGCGGCACCGGCGACCTGGAGGGTGTCAAGTACGAGACCCTGATCTACGAGGGCTACGCCCCCGGGGGAGTCGCGGTGCTGATCGAGGTGCTGACCGACAACCGCAACCGTGCGGCGGCCGACGTGCGCCGGGTGTTCACCAAGAACGGCGGAACTCTGGGCGATCCGGGCAGCGTCGCCTGGATGTTCACCAAGAAGGGCGTGGTTCTGATCCCGGTCGCAAGCGTCACCGAGGACGACCTGATGATGGCGGCCATGGAGGCCGGGGCCGACGACATCGTGCAGGACGGCGACTACTGGCAGGTGACCTGCGACCCCACCGACCTGCAGCAGCTGAAGGTGGGTCTGGCGGAGGCGGGGATCGAGCCGGAGTCGGCGAGGTTCTCCATGGAGCCCAACGTCAGCGTGCCGCTGGACAAGGACTCGGCGGACAAGGTCCTGAAGCTCATGGACGCGCTGGACGACGAGGACGACGTGCAGGAGATCTATGCCAACTTCGAGATCTCGGACGAGATCATGGCGGAGATCAACGGCTAACCCTTTCGCTTCAGCGCTGCCTTGATGATCGGCACCACCTCAGTCGGGTCGTCGGTCACCGTGAAGATTGCCAGCTCCGGCTCCGCAATTTTTCCCTCTGCCAGCATCGTGTCCTGAAGCCAGTGCACCAGCCCTCCCCAGTACTCGGATCCGAACAGCACCACCGGGAAGTTCTGCGTCTTGCCGGTCTGGATCAGGGTCAGGGCCTCGAACAACTCGTCGAGCGTGCCGTATCCGCCGGGGAAGATCACGTAGCCCTCGGAGTACTTCACGAACATCAGCTTGCGGGCGAAGAAGTACTGGAACTGCAGGCCGATGTCGACGTAGGGGTTCATCTTCTGCTCGAAGGGCAGCTCGATGTTGCAGCCGATCGACACGCCGTTGCCTTCCTGGCACCCCCGGTTGGCCGCCTCCATCAGCCCCGGGCCCCCTCCGGTGATCACGGCAAAGCCCGCTTCGGCGAGCAGCCGGCCCACCTCCTGGGTCGCGGCGTACATCGGGTCCGACTCGACCACCCGGGCGGACCCGAAACAGCAGATGGAGGGCGGGATGTCGGCCAGCCCACCGAAGCCCTGGACAAACTCGGCCATGATCTTCAGCACCCGCCAGGGGTCGGTGTCGACGAAGGTCTGAGGTCGCTCGAGGAACCTGCGGTCCTCGGTGTCGCCCGTTTCCCCTCCGGCGAGCGGGAGGTCTTTGGTGTCGACGGGTTCTGGTTCCATCCGGGTCCTTCCTAGGAGCTTTTCTCCGAGGTTACCCTTCGCCCGCTACAACCCCCCGGTCGGCCTGCAAAACCTCTGTCAGCTCCTGGGTGAGGGCCTCCGCCAGGTCCGGCCGCCCGTGGTACGCCGCCGGGGTGTTCTGGAACACCTCGATCTTGAAGTGCCCACCCTGCTTGCTGAGCAGCAGGTGCTGGATGCTGTTGGTCTCGGGGTTGATCCCGGACCGGCCCGTGGGGACCATGCCGACAACCGCCCGGATGAGAACCAGCGGCGGAGCCACCTCACGGACCTCTCGAAGCTTGGCGACGTAGGACGCGGTTTGGTGGTCGGCGAAGATGCGCCCCAGCTCGGCGGCAATCTCCTCCCTGCCGTTCATCGAGGACCCGTCGAAACCCACCACGTTGCCGTCATCGGCGAAGAGGGCGGCGAAGCCCTCGGCGTCGTGGTTGTTCCATGCGTTGAGCAGCTGTTCGTAAACCCTGACCGCGTCGTGCACATTCGCCTCCGTTATTCGGTTTTCCTAATGTCTTCCCCTAACGAAACACAGGTCAAAGACATCCGCCAAATCCATCGTGTCACTCGCTCTGAGTGTCATCTCCCAAACGTCTGTTCGAGCAGATCTGAGCCGAACGGTGACGTACAAATCCTCAATCGTGTCGCCCTCTCTGGTTATCATTCACCAAACGTCTGTTCGATTGGGGAAAAGTTTGCGCGTAGACAACGGGCCGCTTCGGGTGCTGGGGATCGACCCCGGCCTGACCCGCATGGGTTACGGCGTGGTCCAGGAGACCCGGGGCAAGCTGGAGGCCCTGGCCTGCGGCACCCTGACCACCTCGCCCACGCAGGAGTCCTCGATCCGCCTGATGATGCTCTTCGAGCAGCTTCGGCTGGTGCTCACCGAGTGGCGGCCGGATGTCGTCGCCTGCGAGCGGCTGTTCTTCGCCGCCAACGCCCTGTCTGCCGTGCCGGCGGTTCAGGCGAGCGGCATAGCACTTCTCCTGGCCGCCCAGTCGGGCCTGCAGGTGACCGAGTACACCCCCCTTCAGGTCAAGCAAGCGGTGGTTGGCAACGGAACCGCGAGCAAAAAACAGGTCCAGTACATGGTCGAGCGGCTGGTCGGCGGCTATCCGGCTCCCGACTCGGCAGACGCTGCAGACGCTCTCGGCGTGGCCATTACCCACCTCAGTTCGCGGCGGCTGGCCGGGCTGACGGCGGCAAGATGAGGAGGAACGAATGATCTCGTCGGTACGCGGCACCATCACCGAACTCGGCCTGGGGGCGGTCGAGGTCGACGTCAACGGGGTGGGCTACTACGTAGCGGTCTCGTCGTCGACCATCCGCAACCTGCGCCTCGGCGAAAGGGTGCGCCTACTGACCCAGATGGTGGTGAGGGAGGACTCGATGTCCCTCTACGGATTTCCCGACATGGAGCAGCGCGAGCTGTTTCGCTGCCTGACCGGGGTCACCGGGGTCGGGCCGAAGCTGGCGCTGGCCGTCCTCGGACACCTCAAGCCGGATGCTCTTAGGCGGGCCATCGCCTCTTCCGACGTCGACGCCCTGGTCGAGGTCCCCGGGGTCGGCAAACGCAGCGCTCAACGGATGATCCTCGAGCTCAAGACCCAGCTCGGCATCCCGGACTCCGGGTTCGAGGCGACCGGCTCCAAGCTGGCCGAGGTGCGGGAGGCGTTGATCGGCCTCGGCTACGCGCCGGCCGAACTTTCCGAGGTGCTCGAGAAGCTGGCCGACGATGAGGGCCCGGTCGAGGACCTGGTCAAGTCCGCACTCAAGGCGCTTTCCACGGTATGAGCGACACCGAGCCCCGAGGAGTCCTGGCCACCGGTCAGGACAACGAAGACGAGGCCATCGAGTGGTCGCTTCGGCCTACTCGGCTCCACGAGTTCGTCGGCCAGACGGCCACCAAGGAGCACCTCGCGATCATCCTGGAGGCCGCCAAGGGACGGGGTGAGTCCCCCGACCACCTGCTGTTCGCCGGCAGCCCCGGCCTGGGCAAGACCACCCTGGCCAACATCGTCGCCTCTGAGCTTGGGGTGGGCATCAAAGCCACCTCGGGGCCGGCTCTGGTCCGGGCGGGCGACCTGGCGGCCATTCTCACCAACCTCCAGGAGGGCGATGTCTTCTTCATCGACGAGATCCACCGCCTGGCCCGGCCGGTAGAGGAGATCCTTTACGCCGCCATGGAGGATTTCGGGCTGGACCTCGTCGTGGGCAAAGGCCCGGCGGCCCGGTCGATCCGGCTCGAGCTGCCCCGGTTCACGCTGATCGGCGCGACCACCCGGACCGGCCTGCTGACCTCACCCCTGCGGGACCGCTTCGGCTTCATCGGCCGGCTCGACTACTACGAGACCCCAGAATTGCTCCACATCATCAAACGTTCGGCGAGCCTTCTGGAACTTCAGATCGCGCACGACGCGGCGGTCGAGATCGCCGGGCGATCCCGGGGAACCCCCCGGATCGCCAACCGGCTGCTCCGGCGGGTCCGCGACTACGCCCAGGTCCGGGCCGACGGCCAGATCGACGTAGAGGTGGCGAAAGACGCCCTGTCGCTGTTTGAGATTGACGGCGTGGGGTTAGACAAGGTGGACATGGCAATCCTGACTGCGCTCATCCAGCGCTTCCGGGGAAAGCCGGTCGGCTTGAGCACACTGGCCGTTGCGGTGGGGGAGGAACCGAACACCCTCGAGGAGGTGTACGAGCCATTTCTGCTTCGCAAGGGATTCATCGTGAGAACGCCCCGAGGACGCCAGGCCACGGCGCCGGCGTACGAGCACATGGGCTACCTGGAGAGCGCCGACCGGCTCCTGTAACGGAGACCGGCTGATGGAAACCTCCGGGGTCGGGCGCATCCTGCTGATCGTCGGCGTCATTGCCCTGGTCGCGGGCGGCATCTTCCTCCTTCTCGGCAAGATGGGCCTGGGTTCGATGCCCGGAGACATGCAGTGGGGCAAGGGGAACGTGCGCTTCTACTTCCCGCTGGGGACGAGCATCGTCCTGTCCATAATCCTGACCGTGTTGCTGAACCTGTTCCTCAGGCGTTAGTCGTTCAGGTAGCCGTCGCCGGGTGAGCCGGGGCTCATGACTTCCTGGTCCGAGATTATGTGGACCGCCTCTTCCTCGGCGGTTCGAGCCGTTCCCGGTTCGTCCGCCTGGAAAGCGACCTCCTCGGCGGTCTCGTCCAGCTCGTCGACTTCCGACTCGGGCGACATCAGCTTGCCGGCATCCTCGGGGTCGGCTTGTACCGCCTCGGGCTGTTCCTGGAGTAGCCGTTCGTCGAGCGTCTCTCCTTCACGTTCTTCGGTAGCGGTGGTGCGTCCCAAAGTTACCTGCAGGGAGTCTCCGGGCAGCGGAAATGCGTCGTCGGCGTTGTCCCCGGGCACACCGGGGGGCGGGCCGTCCACGGTTTCGGGGATGCCCTGGTAATCGGGTGAGAGGTCTGGGGGGAGCCCCAGTTCGGATTCATTCATTGTCGATTGCTACCCAGCACCGAGGCCGGGCCAAACTAAGGCGAGTATCCTCGAACCGATGGCCATGAATGGTGTGACCGAGCAGTACACGTCCGGCAACCTGCTGGAGCGGGTGTTTGAGGGCCTGCGCGCGGTCGGGAAAGACCCCGACAATCTCACGGTGGGGGACCTCGCTCCCGTCGACCACTTCCACACGCTGGGCGCCTCCGCTACCACCGGCCTCGCCGACGCAGCGGGCCTGAAGGAGGGCGACGAAGTCCTGGACGCCGGCTGCGGCTTGGGCGGGCCGGCCCGGACCTTGGCCGAGACCTACGGCTGCCGGGTTACCGGGATCGACCTCACGCCCGAGTTCTGCGAAGCCGCAGCAGAGCTCAACCGGCGGGTCGGCCTGGACGACAAGATCGTGATCCAGCAGGCCAACGCCCTCGCTCTGCCGTTCGGCGACGACACGTTCGACGTGGTCTGGACCATGCACGTCTCGATGAACATCGAAGACAAAGCGGAGCTCTATGACCAGTTCGCCCGGGTGCTGAAGCCCGCAGGCAAGTTGGCGTTCTTCGATCTGATCGCGGGCGAGGGGGATCTGCACTTCCCGGTTCCCTGGGCAAACGACCCGGCGATCAACCACCTGGTCGACGAAGACGAGCTACGGTTGCTGCTGAGCACTGCCGGGTTCCACGCCGAGATGTGGGAGGACCTGACCGCCGAGGGCGCCGACTTCTTCCGCAGCCAGGTCCCCTCCCCGTTGGGCGTGCAGCTGCTGGGCACGGACATGAAGCCGAAGTTGATGAACCTGGCCCGCAACCTGGCCGAGGGCCGGGTCCGGGCGATCAGATCGGTCTGCAGCTACCCCGGTTAGACGATCTCCAGGTTCGGGTCGACGTCCTCGGGCTCGGGGTATTGCGGGTCCATCTTCTCCAACGTTTCGGCGATAACTTTGCCGACCGCCCAGTTCCGGTACCACTTGCGGTCGGCGGGGATCACGTACCAGGGGGCCATTTCGGTAGAGGTCTTTTCGATCGCCTCTTGGTAAGCCCGCTGGTAGTCGTCCCACAGCGCCCGCTCCACGAGGTCGCCGGAGTTGAACTTCCAGCGCTTCGTCGGGTCGTCCAGACGCGCCTGCAGGCGCTTGGCCTGCTCCTCCTTCGACATGTGCAGGAAAAACTTGATGACCGTTGTCGAGCTTTGGACCAGCTGTTCCTCGAAGTGGTTGATCAGCTCGTAGCGGGACCGCCAGACGCTTTCGGGAACCAGGTTCTTAACCCGTACGACCAGCACGTCCTCGTAGTGCGACCGGTTGAAGACGCCGATCTCACCCTTTGCCGGAGTCGCCTGGTGGATTCGCCACAAAAAGTCGTGGGCCAGCTCAATTGAGGTGGGGGTCTTGAAAGACGTGACGTGCACCCCCTGCGGGTTGACCCCGGAGAATACCGCCCGGATGGTCCCGTCCTTACCGGCGGTGTCCATCGCCTGGAGCACCACCAGCAGGCTCTGGCCCTGCTCGGCCCACAGGCGCTCCTGGTAGGAGGAGATCTTCTCGACAAGGTCATTCAGCGCGTCTTCGGTGACCGACTTGTCGCCCGGCGCACCCTCTTTGGTGTGCGTCGGCAGGTCGCTCAGCGAGACGGTGCTACCCGGGGTTATCTTCCAATCGGTCATGCGGCATGCTTACCCAGGTCCGGCACTTGTTAGGCTGAAAACAACGCGACGTTAAGGAGCCGTGATGGATCCCGGAAGTCTTTTGATGCTGGTGGTCGTAATGATCATCTTCTACTTCGTGCTGGTCAGGCCGCAGAAGAAGCGGGCGACCGAGCATGCAGCGCTGCTTTCGACACTCGCCCCCGGCGACGAGGTGGTCACCATCGGGGGCGCCTACGGTTACGTGAACCGGGTGGAGGACGACATGGTGTTCCTCGAGGTCTCGGAAGGGATTGAGATCCGCTTCAACAAGACGGCCATCAGCCGGAAGGTCGACTCGACCATCGAGCCGGACGAAGAGGTGGTCGAGGAGCTGGAGACCACCGTCGAAGCCCCCGAGCCTGACGGCAACCTGCCGCCCAGCCCTTGAGCGAACAGACGCAGACGCCTCCCGACGTGGAGGCCTGGACCGACCGGATTCGCAGCATCCCCAACTTCCCGCAGCCGGGCGTCGACTTCAAGGACATCACCCCGCTGCTCGCCGACGGGCCGGCCTTCGGTGAGGTCGTCGATGCGATTGCCGGCCTCTACGCCGACCGGGTAGACAAGGTCTGCGGCATCGAAGCCCGGGGGTTCATCCTGGCGGCCCCGGTTGCCTACCGCCTGGGGGTGGGGTTCGTCCCCATCCGCAAGCACGGCAAGCTGCCCTACACGGCGGAGGCCGCATCGTACGAGCTGGAGTACTCCGAGGCGGTGATCGAGATCCACTGCGATGCGCTGAAGGCGGGGGAGCGGGTGCTGATCGTCGACGACGTCCTGGCGACCGGCGGCACCGCAAGGGCCGCAGCCGATCTGGTCGAGCGCCTGGGCGGGAACGTCGTCGGCCTGGTGTGCCTCATCGAGCTGGAGTTTTTGAACGGCCGCTCCAAGCTGGACGGGCTGGAGCTGCAGACCTTTATCCGGTACTAGGCTCCTCCGGGGGGTCGGCCAGAAGGTCGTCCACCTCCGCCATCTCCTGCTCGGTCAACTGCCAGGACGCAGCCGCTGCGTTGGCGCGCACCTGCTCGGGCGTAGTGGCGCCGGCGATCACGGTCGTCACCGGGTCCCGGGCAAGCAGCCAGGAGAACGCCAGCTCCAGTATCGAGTGACCGCGGTCCTCGGCGAAACGAATCAGGGCTTCAACCACCTGAAGGTTCCAGCGGGACATGCGGTCGGCGCCCCACCCCGAGTCCAGCCGGCTGCCGGGCGGCGGCGGCTGGCCCAGCCGGTACTTGCCGGTCAGCAGCCCGCTGGCGAGCGGGAAGTAGGGGATGAATGCCAGGCTCCGCCTCCGGCACTCATCCAGTACGCCGCCCTCCGGGTGCCGGTGCAGCAGGCTGTACTCGTTCTGGACGCTCACGTAGCGGGCGGCGCCGGGCCGGGCTGCGGCCTCGGCCGCTGCGATCTGCTGGGGTGAGTACTCCGAGCAGCCGATCTCACGGACCTTGCCGGCTCTGACCAGATCGTCCAGAGCCGAGAGGGTCTGGTCTATCGGGGTGCCGGGATCCGGCCGGTGCTGCTGGTAGAGGTCGATGTGCCCGGTGCCCAGGCGCTTCAGGCTCCTGTCGGCCGCCCTGCGGATGTTGGCGGGGCTCGAGTCGCCGTTGAACCCGAACTTGCTGGCGACCACCGCGTCGTCCCGACGGCCTTTGAGCGCCCTGCCCAGGTGCTCCTCGCTCTTGCCGGAGCCGTAGAGCTCGGCGGTGTCGAAGAAGTTGATGCCGGCGTCGAGCGCCGCATGCACCACCTTGGCGGAGGCCCTGGCGTCGGTGCGGGTGGAGAAGTTGTTGCAGCCGAGCCCGACTACAGAGACGTCCAGCGAGCCGATGCGGCGGTGCTCCATGGCTCCCACCTACCCGGAATACCGGGAGAGAAAATTCACGGCTTTCCGGCCGTCTCTTTCTCCAGCCTGTCGATGGCCGCGAGCTTGGAAAGCAGACTGTCGAGGGCCTGTAGCTCCTCCAGCGACAGCTCGAGCAGCGCCTCGGGGGGCTGCGAGTAGTGCTCCTTCAAAGTGGCCTTGGTCTCCGACCCGGTTTTCGTGAGCACCACTCCTTTGACTCGCCGGTCGGTGGTGGACGGGCGGCGCTCGACCAGTCCCCGCTCCTCCAGCCGGTCGATCAGCCAGGTGGCGGTAGAGGCGTCGCAGCCCATCTCCTGGGCGCACGCACCCATCGGCAGGGCCTCGCCCGGCTCGAGCGTCATTAGAGCCTTCATGTGGCCCGGGGTGAGCCCGATGTCGTTCAGCCCCCGGCTCTTCTTGCGGAACTGGGCCATGGAATACTCGGACATGGTTCGCCACACGCGGCTGGCCGCCGTAGCCACATCCGGAACCCTCTCGGTGTCGGTCACAGTTTGATATTACTAGGAATTTCAGAATGTTTCATTGACCTAAATTTGGTCACTCAAATGATTTGACGAGTAGAACTATCTATGTCAGCATTCCCGCTATGACAAATCCAGCAATCCTCGTTGAAGGACTCAAAAAGAGCTACGGCGAAGTCGAAGCCCTGAAGGGTGTCGACTTCGAGGTGCCTGAGGGCACCATCTTCGGCCTCCTGGGCCCCAACGGCGCGGGCAAGACCACCGTCGTTCGGATCCTGTCGACAATCATCAAGCCCACCGCGGGCCGGGCCATGGTCCTGGGCTACGACGTTGAGAAGCACCCCGCCGACGTGCGGCTGAGAATCGGTCTGGCCGGCCAGAGCGCAGCCGTGGACCCGAACCTGACCGGGCGGGAGAACCTGAAGCTCATCGGCACGCTGGCCCAGCTGTCCCGCAGCGTGATCGGCCCGAGGGCCGACGAGCTGCTGGAGCGATTCCAGCTGGTCGAGGCGGCCAACCGCCCCATTCGCACCTACTCCGGCGGGATGCGCCGCCGGCTGGATGTCGCGGCCGCCCTGGTAGGGAAACCTCCCGTCATCTTCCTGGACGAGCCCACCACCGGCCTGGACATCCAGAGCCGCACCGAGCTCTGGCGGGTCATCGAGGAGCTGGTGGCCGAAGGGTCGACCGTCCTGCTGACGACGCAGTACCTGGAGGAGGCCGACGTGCTGGCCGACCGGATCGCCGTGGTTCACGGTGGCATCGTGGTTGCGAACGACACGGCTGCGGCGTTGAAGGCCCGCCTGGGCAGCACGGTTATCGAGTTGACCCTGAAGAACGACGTCGAGGCGAAGCGGGCGCAGGCCCTGCTTTCCCGGCTGGTCACAGAACATCCCGAGCATGAGGGGGACAAGGTTCGACTGTCCACCGCCGAGGCCCCCAAGGTACTGACCCAGGTGTTGCGGTCGCTGGACGCCAACGGCATGTCGGCGCTCGGCATCACGGTTCGCGACCCCAGCCTCGACGACGTCTTCCTGTCCCTCACCGGCAAACACGCCGAAGAGAAGGACGAGGACGAGGCGAAGGGCAAACACCCTCGAGGCCGCAAAGCCAGGCGAACGCCCGCCATCGAGGAGGCGGCTAAGGCCGTCGACGAGTGGATCGGCGGCATCGAGCAGGGAGCGGAACCGGCGGTTCCGGAAGTTGCTGCCTTCGACGAGCGCTGGCACGCAGTCGACGACGAGGACGAGTGGAACGCCCTGGAAGAGGCTGGCGACGGATTCGGCCACGGTGCGGCCGCCGGCCTGCAGGAGGTGCTGGCTCAGCTTCCCTACAAGGCAGGCTCGGGCGACGTCGAGCTCCATCTGAAGGAGGTGGCGCAGGCCGCCCTGACCTACTACCGCGACTCCAGCTCCACCCAGCCGCTCGACGTTCGCCCGGTCGCCGGGTACCTCGCGCTGGAGCAGCGGTTCGGACGGATCAGCGGGGACACCTCAGCGGACCAGGCGGCATCGTTGCTCATGGGTGCTGCCGTGGCGAAAGCCGTGGGGCTCGGGTCGTCGGCCGGGCCGCACAACGGCGAGGCCGCCGAGTTTGCGGAAGGCGCAGTGAGGATCCTTCTGGACGGAATCGGAGAAAAGGTATGAGCGCGGTAAGAGCAGAATCGATGCCGGGAACTGCAGCCCGGCCCGCCAAGGCCGGAAGCACCATGAGGGACATCCTTGCGGTCACCGGCCGCAACCTGACCTCGATCCGGCGGGTTCCTCAACTGCTGGTCTTCACGTTGATCCAGCCGGTGATCTTCGTGGTGCTGTTCCGCTACGTCATGGGAGGGGCCATCGAGGTCCCGGGCGGCTCCTACGTGAACTACCTGATCCCGGGCATCTTCATCCAGACGGTCACCTTCGGGGCGCTGCAGACGGCAATCGGGATGGCGGCAGACTTGAAGAGCGGCCTGTTGGAGCGGTTCAGGTCGCTGCCGATGTCTCGGTCGGCGGTTCTGGCCGGTCGGACCACAGCCGATCTGCTCCGCAACATCGTGGTGGTTGCGCTGATCGCCGGTGTCGGGTTCCTGGTCGGCTTCCGGGTTCAAACCAGCGCACTGGAGTTCATCGCCGGCCTGGCCCTCTGTGTTTTGTTCTCGTACGTGTTGTCGTGGGTCTTCGCTACCGTCGGGCTGCTGGTGGGCGACCCCGAGAGCGCCCAGGCGGCGGCGTTCCCGGTGATGGCGCCCTTCGTGTTCGCCTCATCGGCGTTCGTGGCGGTCGAGAGCATGCCGGACTGGCTTCAGGGCTTTGCCCGGAACCAGCCGGTTTCAGTGGTCGCCTCTGCGGTCAGGGCGCTGTCCATCGGCCAGCTCCCGGGCGCCGAGAGCACCTCGACCTACGTCATCAGGGCGCTGCTGTGGTGCGGGGGCATTCTTGTGGTGATGATGCCGCTGGCCATAGCCAGGTACCGCAAGACGGTCTAATTTCAAGTAAGGAAGGCGGCCTCCCGTTGACGGGGGGCCGCTTGTCTTTTTACCTCCTGGTTATGCCGGGGCGCCCGCACCGTTTACACACCGCAGGTGGTCCAGCAGCAGTTCGAGATGGCCCTGGCTCACCGATGACCAGACGTTGTAGAGGCACGCCTGGCCCTGGACGTAAAGCTGAGCCAGGAGCCTCGGGCCGGTTCCGCCCTCCGGGCCGTACCCCGCGCGGCTGCCGTCGGACCAATCCCTGCTGTTCGGCCAGTTGTTGGTCAACGCCTTGACCTGGTCGGGCGTGTCGCCGGTCAACCCGGTGCCGGCCACCCCGAACGCGCTCCGGCCGCAGTTGGTGCACGGATCTCCGCTGGCCGCGGTTCCCGGCAGTCCGGCTTTGTCCCAAGCTACCGCCCACCCGCCGGAGAACGCAGCGCGCCGGGCGGTTGCCCCGCTTCCTTCCGTGCCGAGGGTGTCGGGTGCCAGGGCGGCGCAGCTCGACTTGTTCTCCGCCCTGGACCACTCGGTCACCAACACCGCGGGCACCTGGCTCTCAGCGAGCGGATCGGCCGACCACGGTGGGGCGACCGGACCCGGCGTCGCAGGCGCGGCGCTGGGAGCGGTTCCGGAAGCCGTTGGCGAGGCTGCACTCGCGGTTGCGGTGGGTTCTGCACTCGCAGTTGCGGAGGGGGAGGGGCTTTCGCTCGGGGCGGGATCCTCGCCGCCACACCCAAAGGTGGCCAAAGCGGCGGCCAACAGGGCCACCAACAGACGACCACGTGTTCTGAACATGAGACCCCCGCCTGAGTTTGCGGCCAAGGCTACACCTCCGACCGCCGAATTTAGAACGTGATCGAATTCACCATGTCCCAAAAGATCCAACCGGCGATCCCGAGTACAGCGACCACTAAGATCACAACCACCACTGTCGCTTGTTGCTTCATCGTCCGACCTTTGCTCACAGCAATTACAGCCTTGACTTTGGCTTCATCTTTAGTTCAAAGTAAACTATTACTATGACAACTAAGGCCGACTCTCTTCCCGTCACCACCTGGGCGATCCTCGGTATGTTGACCTTCGGCGCCAGGTCCGGCTACGACCTCTCCAAGATGGTCGAGCAGAGTATCGGTCACTTCTTCAGCCCGGCCAAGAGCCAGATCTACGCCGAGCTTCGGCGCCTGGTCACCCTCGGCTTCGCCGACGTCGAGCACGTCAACCAGACCGTTCGCCCCAACAAACGCCTCTACAGCATCACTCCGAAAGGCCGCACCGAACTGCGGGAGTGGCTGGAGACGTCCGACGTGGAGCCCGACTCGATAAGGAGCCCGTTCCTGCTGAAGATGTTCTTCGGGGCGCTGATCTCCCCTGAGGTTCTGATCGGCCAGGTGAAGCAGGCGCACGAGCAGGCGCAGATGGAGTTGAAAGTCCTGGAGAACCTGGAAGCCGAGATTAGGGGCAACCCCGAGTTCTTCTACCCGAACCTGGTGCTGCGGTTCGGTCTGGCTCACAACCGGGCCTCGGTCGCCTGGACGGAGCAGGTTTTGCTTGAGCTGGAGCAGGACGGGTCCCTACAACAGGAGGTAGGTAAATGACTGTAGCGGTCGCCAACCGAAGGCTGGCCCAGGAGCGGGCGAAGATAGTCGCCCAGAGGATCGGCGACCTCATCAGGCCGCTGCAGGACACCGCCGTTCCGGTGCCGAGGTCGGAGTGGACCGTGGGGGAGCACGCAGCGCACCTGGCGTTCGCCAAAGACCTGATGGCCCGCATGGTGGCCGGCGAGCCGATCACCTACTCCGACGGATCCCGGGAGGGCCTGGCCGCTGCGAACCTGGAGTCTTTGGGAGGGATCACCGAGCGCAACGGTGCGGTGCTCGCCGGAATGATCGAGGCCGGGGTGGAGGCGTTCTTCCGGACGGCCGACCTCTTGCCGGCGGGGTCCATCCGGAACAGCCCGCCGGGCCCGCTGCCGGTGGAGGTCTACAGCTCCTACGTCCTCGCCCACCTCCTGATGCACGGCGAGCCGATGGCCCGGGCTCTCCGCAAGAAGTCGGTCATGGACAGACAAAGTGTGCTGGCCGCGATGCCGTTCATCGTTTTCGCCATGGAGAAATACATCGACCAGAACGCGGTCAAGGACCTCACCGCTTCGTTCGCGCTGCACATCCGGGGCGGCCAGACCTACTACATCACCTTTGACAAGGGCCGGCCGACCTTCACCTCGGAGAAGGTCCGGCGGGTCGACTGCCACGTCTCGGCCGACCCGGTTGCTCTGCTCAAGGTCGGCTTTCGAATCATCGAGCAGTGGGGGCCGATCGCCACCTTCAAGCTCACGACCTGGGGGCCGAAACCCTGGCTGGCCTTCCGGTTCGCCGGGCTCTTCCTTCCCCCCTGATCTTCAAGCGGTAAGGGCGGCCCGGGCGGCGCCGGCCGCCTGGGCCGCGTAGCCGCCTCCGAACAGGACCGTGTGGACCAGCAGCGGGAACAGCTGGTGTAGTTGCACCCTTTGGCGCCACCCTCCGGCCAGGGGCGCCTCTTCGTTGTAGGCGCCGAGGATCGTGTCCAGGTGCGGGCAGCCGAACAGCTGCAGCATCGCCAGGTCGGTCTCCCGGTGGCCCCCGTGCGCCGCCGGGTCGATCAGCCAGGCCCGCCCGTCGGCGCCCCAGAGCACGTTGCCGCTCCACAGGTCGCCGTGAAGTCGTGCCGGCGGCTCCGGTGGCCCGGCTAGCTCTTCGAGCCGGGCAATGACGTCGTGAAAGACCTGCGCCTGTCCGGAGCCGATCGACCCCCGGTCGACCGCCGTCCGCAGGTAGGGCTCGATGCGGTGCCGGCCGTAGAACTCGGGCCACGAGTCGCACTCAACGTTTTGCATCGGGGCCAGGCCGATGGAGGCATCTGCCGGTCCGCCCGCCGGGGGCGAGCCAAAAGCCGGGGCTCCCGCGGCGTGCAGCCGGGCGAGGCCCCGCCCGAGATCCTCGGCCGCTTTCCGGCTGGAGCTCCCGGAGGCCACCAGGTCGGTGACCAGCCAGGAGTCGTTCGACGCCCGGAGCCTCGGGACCGCCACGAACCCCGGCTCGGCCAGCCACTCCAGAGAGGCCGCCTCGGCCCGGGCGGCGCCGGGAAGGTCGTGACTTTTGGCCACAACACGGTCGCCCGTCGACAGTTGGACCTCGCGGGCCGCCCCTCCCAGGGGATGGATTTTGTCGACCCCTACTCCTAAGAGTTCGTAAACCGCCGCAGCCGCACCTGTGCTCACCGAACGAGTCTAGGACGCCGGCTGCGCCGTTTACCTCTTGCTGCCTGGGGGTACCCTCCGGGCGCAGCCGATCCGGCGCGACTTCTATGGAGGACAAGAATGGACGCTATTGCGCTTTTAAAGAAGGACCACGAAGAGGTCAAGAAGATCATGGAGAAGCTGGACAAGACCACCGAACGGGGAGTCAAGACCCGCGAGGAGCTGTTCACCAAGCTCAAGACCGAGCTGACCATCCACGAGACCATCGAGGAGGAGATCTTCTACCCGGCCCTGAAGGAGCACCCGAAGGCCAAGGAGATCGTGCTCGAAGGGTACGAGGAGCATCACGTGGTCGACATGGTCATGGGTGAGATCTCCCAGACCCCTTACGACGACGAGACCTGGGCCGCCAAGTTCTCGGTCATGAAGGAGAACGTCGAGCACCACATCGAGGAGGAGGAGGGCGAGATGTTCAAGCAGGCGCGCCAGGTCTTCTCTAAGTCGGAGCTGGAGGAACTGGGAACCCAGATGGAGCAGCGCAAAGAGACCGCCGCCGTAGGGGCCTAGGCTCCGGTTCGAATCAGAAGAGGGCCCCTACCCGGGGCCCTCTTTTTCGTCCAGGTTCCTTTTCACGAAGTCGACCAGTCCCGGCATGCTGGCCTCGATCATCCGCAGCACCCGTGTGAACCCGTTGTTGCCCCCGTAGTAAGGGTCCGGCACGTCGAGGTCGCCACCAGCCTTTGGGTCGAAGGAGCGCAGCATCCGGATGCGGTTCGGGTCGCCGCCGGAGCGGGCGACGAGCTTCTGCAGCGCCCGCTCGTGGCCGCCGTCGAGCGCCACCAGCAGGTCGGCTCGCAGATGGTCGGTGTTCACCTGGGCTGCCGCGTGCGTGTAGGGATAGCCGTGCTCTCTCAGGACCGCAGCGGCGCGATAGTCGGCGCCGTCGCCGATGTGCCAGCCGCCGGTTCCCGCACTCGTGACCTTGATCCGGTCTTCAAGCCCCTCTTTGCGCAGGAACTCGCGGAAGACCATCTCGGCCATCGGAGAGCGGCAGATGTTGCCCGTGCAGACGAAGCAGACGTGCATGCTCACGGGACCGGCACCGGCTCGGGGCCCCCGGTCTCTGCTGCTTCTGCCCTGCGCCTGGAGATGTCCCGGCGGATCAGGCCCAGGTAGATCACCAGCGCCGTGACGGCGAACAGCGCCCACTGCACCGCGTACTCGCGGTGCGGACCCTCGCTCGGCTTCGGGATCGGCACGGGTACCGGAATGTCGGCGGCGTTTGCCGGCTCCTGGCTCTGGAGCCTCAGGTAGACGGGGTAAAGGGGGTAGGGAAGCTGATCGGCCAGCCGGCCCAGGTCCACCCGCGTGGTGGCGGTGACGTCGCCGGGGGGCGGGTCGGAGACGCCCAGGAAGCCCTTCTTCTCGGTCGGCAGCAGGACGCCCTCGACGCTCACCTCTTCGTGGGGGGCACGGGATTCGTCCAGAACCTCCTCGTTTGTGGGGAGGGGGACCCACCCTCGGTCCACCAGGATCGCCTCGCCCGATGCCAGAACCAGCGGGGTGAGCAGGTGGTTGCCCTGGCGGCTTTTGTACGACCTGGATTGAAGGATGACCTGCTCGTCGGGGTCGAACCTCCCCCGAACCCGGGTCTGGCGGAACTCCGCACCGTCGGTTTCCCGGCCTGACGCTCCCGCGCCGGGCAGCAGTGTGTCCAGCTCGGCGGGCGGCCGCTTTGACTGTTCTGCCAGACGGGCGTTCTCCGCCTTCCGGTCCTGCAGGCGCCCGAGTTGCCAGAAGGCCATGGACAGGCACACGCCGATGATGACCAGGGTCATCAAGTGGACGGCAATCCAGCGGCGCGTGAGGAAGTGGTGCATCGACCGTTCAGGATAGCCGACGGCCGGTTGCTACTGGTTTCCGTCGACGATCGTACGTCCGTTGACCGGTTGGTCCAGGGGCACGTCAACCGCCTTGAACTGGGCGATCATGATGCAGACGGCGTCCTTGAACGCGGGGTCGCTCCCCTCGAACAGACCGACAGCGATCTCCGAGGCGCGGTAGTCGACCTCAACCCGGTCCAGGACCGAGCACGGCTCCACCCCGCTTTCGTAGTGGATGCGCAGCGTCCGGTCGTTCAGCACCTCGGCCCGGCGCCAGGTCACCCGGTGGACGTTGTCCATGCCCGGCCTCGGTTTGACCATGGCCGGCCGGTAGCCGGGAGGGTCCGGAATGGCCGGAGCGGGCGCTGGGGGCGCCTCCGGCCTCGGCGCCGGAGGGGCGGCCGGCGGGGAAGAGGGCTCGGGTGAAGGGGCGACGCCGGGCAGCCCGGGAGTTGGATCGACCTGGCCCGGGGACGGCTCGGTCGACACGGTGGGGGAGGGTGTCGCCTCCTTTCGGTCTTCGGGCTTCTCGCCGCCGAGCCGGGCGACGGCTACGACCGCGCCGGTCAGCACCAGGGCTCCTGCGAGGCTCAAAACCAGGATCTTGCGCACGCTCACTCCTTCTTTCGACTCCTTGCTGTCTTTGACGGTTCGACAAGCGTGGATGGTTCCCCGCACCAGTATCCCCCCGCACGCAACCACGTTCGAACGGCGATCGTTGTGGTGGTGCAGCGCGTGCACTAGCCTTCTCGGCATGAAGCTTCGCCCCGCCGCAGACACCGGTTCCGTAGTCCCCGTTCCCCGAATGCTGGGCGCATTTGCGCTGGGAGGCCTGCTCGCTGCGGTGGCGATTCCGGCGGTAGGCGGACTGCTCTCCGGCAAGACCGGCGGCCCAAGCACCCTGGTGCTTGTGGCCACCTGGCTGGTCATGGCGGTCGTCAGCGGCGCCTACCTGTTCCCGATGTCGGTAGTGCTCGGCTTCAGCCGGGACTGGTACCGCTTCGGGCTTGGCTGCCTGGCGCTGCTCGAGCTAATCCTCTTCGTGCTCATCCCGCTCTCGCTGACCGGCGAAAAGGACCTCGGCACCGCCGGCTACGCCGGGGTCGGGGTGGCCTCGCTTCTCCTGGCCCTTCTGGTTTTCGGACAGATAGCCAAGGCGGCCCGCAGATACGTCGCTCTGAACGGCTGGCCGGTGCAGTCCAAGGCAGCCATGGCGGCGATTGCTGCCGTAGCCGGTCTTCTAGCCCAGGTGGTCACCGCGCTCCTGTTGGGCAACGACCCGCTAAAGGCAATCCTGACGACCGAGGGGATATCGATAATTCTCGTGTCCGCCCTGAGCGGATTCAGCCTCGCCGAGGCGCTGGATCGGGCCACCCGCCCGCCGCTCGTGGCGGTGGAAGGCAGGAGCCTGGTGGCCAAGACGATTCGGATTGGGGTGGGTCTGCTGCTGGCCTTGCACGTGATCTGGTTCATCTACCTGCTGAGGATTTTCTAGGTTCCGCCACCGCAGTTCACGCGCGGCAAGCACGCCCTCCACCACATGCGGTGGCAACTTTAACGCCCTCAGATCCCGAAAAATCGGTTTGGGCGACGGGCGCAGCGGGAATCGAAAACCCATGCGGATCAACAAAGTCGTGAGAAAAACGATCGTCCGTGGTCCCCACGAAGGGGCCCCGGGGACGAACGTTGCGGCCGGAATTTCCGCAGTCGTTTCCGCAAACGTCGGTGACGAAGCCGGCTCCGAAACCAACCAGGTTTCCTCTCGCCAGAACGTGCGAATCGTTCAGCGTGGGAAGGGGACCTCGGCCCGGCAGGACTCGGATGAGGGCTAACAGTCAAACACACGAGGAGGCAACGATGAGTGACGAACTTACTCCTGAAGAGCTGGAGCAGCAGGGTACCGAGCAGCTTCCCGACCGGGAGGAGATGTCCCTGGTCAACCTGAACCTTGCAGCACCGGTGAACGCAGCCGTCGCAGCCAACGTCCTGTCCGACGACGCGGTCGCTTACGCGAACGCCGAGCAGTACGCGGATATCGACCAGAGCATTTAAGGGGATCTCATGACTGAAGACAACGCAATGACCCAGGAGGAGCTTGCCGGCGAGACCAGCGAGCAACTCCCCGAGCGGGAAGAGATGGCTCTCATCAACGCCAACATCGCAATCCCGGTCAACGCAGCTGTGGCGGCGAACGTCCTTTCGGACAGCTCGACTGCTATTGCCGACGCCCAGCAGCAGGCTCTAATCGACCAGGGAATCTAGGAGGTTACGAATGACTGACAACGACGGTATGACCCCCGAGGAGCTTGCCGGCGAGACCAGCGAGCAACTCCCCGAGCGGGAAGAGATGTCCCTCATCAACGCCAACCTCGCGGCGCCGGTGAACGCCGCGGTCGCAGCAAACGTCCTGTCTGACGGCTCGATCGCCTACGCGAACGCCGAGCAGAACGTGGACATCACCCAGGCAACGTAGCAGCCCAGTCCATTGGAAAGAGGCGGCCCGGCTAGGGCCGCCTCTTTTTGAATCGAAAGTGGAGGCCCCGAGATTCCCGACCAACCCACCGAGACCGTCAAGCCCGACAGATCGTCCAACGGAAAGAGCCAAAACCCCGCCGAAGCGCCCACCGAGGCGATCAAGCGGGAAGCGGTCACCCCCTCCGAGAGAGAGGCTGAAACCCAGGTCCTGAGGACCGACCCGGCCGCGGAGGAGCTGGCGGCCGAGGTCACCGAGGACGTCGCCCAGGAGACCGGCCGGGAGGAGCCTCCCGAGACCTCTCGGAGAGTTGCACCCACCGAGGCTCCGCCGAAGACAGCCGGGTTCATCCCAAAACTCGCCGAAGGCATCGTCCTGAAGGGCGAGTTCGAAGGATCCGGGTTCAAGGAGGGGCGTTACCTGGTCGAGCGCCGCGACGGCCAGATCATCCAGCTGACCAAGCTCATGTACCTGGTGGTCGAGAACATCGACGGCAAGAGAAACCTCGACGAGATCGGCGAGCGGGTCAGCGAGTCCTACGGCCGCACGGTGAGTGGCGACAACGTCAAGACCTTGATCGAAAGCAGCCTTTACCGGGACGGCATAGTGCCGGGGCCCGACGGCAAGGTTGTCGAGCTGAAGAAGGTGGATCCCATGCTCCGCCTGAAGCTCCGGTTCACCCTGGTCCCCGACAGGGCGGTGAACATCCTGGCCGGCATGCTGCGACCCCTGTTCTGGCCGCCGGTCATCGTGGCGGTCCTGGTCGGCCTGGTGGCGCTGGACTACTGGTACTTCGTGATCCACGGGGTCGGGCAAGGCATGCGGGACACGCTCTACAACCCGCTGACGATGTTGCTGCTTTACGCCCTTTTGATCCTCTCGGTGGGCTGGCACGAGCTCGGCCACGCCACCGGCTGCAAGTACAGCGGGGCCACGCCGGGCAAGATCGGGTTCGGGATCTACATCATCTGGCCGGCGTTCTTCACCGACGTGACCGACGTCTACAGCGTGGGCAAGAAGGGGAAGGTCCGAACCGACCTCGGCGGCGTCTACTTCAACGCCATCTTTTCGCTGGCGGTCGGGGGCGTTTACTTCGCCACCGGCTTCGAGCCGATCCTCACCCTGATCATGATCCAGCACCTGCTTATCCTCTACAACTTCATGCCGATGCTGCGGCTCGACGGCTACTTCGTGATCGCCGACTCCACCGGCGTCCCGGATCTGTTCAGCCGGATCAAGCCGGTTTTGAAGTCGATGAAACCGGGAGAGAAGGCGCCCAAGGAGGTCACGGACCTGAAGAAGGGGGTCCGTCGAGCCGTGACTACCTGGGTCCTGCTCACCGTTCCGGTCCTGATTGTGGTCTTCACCATGATGATCATCCATGCTCCCCGGGTGCTGGCCACCAGCTGGGATTCGCTG
>DASTUJ010000120.1 GCA_035759705.1 Actinomycetota bacterium
AGTGCTGACCCCGGCGGGGCTCGAGAGCTACAGCTACGACGACCTGTACCGGCTGACCGGGGTCACCTACCCGGATTCGTCGACCCAGGCCTACACCTACGACAACGTCGGCAACCGGCAGACCAAGGTAGAGGGCTCGACCACCTCCTACACCTACGACAACGCCGACCGGATGACCACAGCAGGCGGGGTGACCTACACCTACGACAACAACGGCAACCAGACCGGCCGGGGAACAGACGTGTTCGGCTGGGACATCGAGGACCGGCTCACCTCGGCAACCGTCGGGGGCAACCCGGTCAGCTACACCTATCGGGGAGACGACCTTCGGCACTCCAAGACCGAGGCCGGGATCACCACGGTCTTCACCTGGGACCTGGCGGCCGGGCTGCCGGTGGTGCTGCAGGAGGGCAACACCAGCTATGTCTACGGCCTGGGGCTGATCAGCCAAACCACCGGGACCACCACCAGCTACCCGCTCGCTGACGGTCTTGGGTCGACGGCGGCCCTGACCGATTCGTCAGGCGCGGTCACCGCGACCTACAAGTACGACGTGTTCGGTGCGGTCAAGTCGAGCACGGGGCCGGGTTCCACGGAGTTCCGGTTTGCCGGCCAGCAGGACGACCCGGCGCTGGGGTACCAGTATCTGAGGGCCCGGTACTACGACCCGGCAATCGGGCGGTTTGTAGGCAAGGATCCCCTGGATCGGCTAACCCTGGATGCGTTTGGGTATGCCGCAGGGAATCCGGTCAACATGACCGACCCTCTAGGTCTATACCCCGGACAGTCCTTTTTTGGAAAGGTCGGTCAGATCCTAGGATGCATGGTTCAAATGGTGAGCCCTCTCGGATGTCAAAACCCTTCTGCCAAACGCGTCGTAGGTGCTGGCATCGTGGCTGGTGAAGCCATGAGAACTCCGGATTACGTGACGATTGAAGGTTCCCTCGGCCATGTGACCGGATTCACAGGTAGTGGATCCCTTACTCGCCACGGCGACATTTATGCTGCGCCTGGTGGGTATGGTGGCATACCTCCGGGACTGGAAGTATCTTTGCGTGTTGGCTGGCTCAATCAGAAAACTTGCCCTACGGAGTCAGAACTGCGCAGATTCAAGGACGGGTGGAGCAACGGGGTCGCGGGCACGCTGCCAAATGGCTTCTCGGCCGCTGGATTCGCCAACGAGTCTGGATCTGCTACAGAACTCGGCATAGGGAGTCCATCACTTAGCTTCTCAGGGAGCGAAGGACTTCGGATGGGATCGGTGCCAATTGGATGGTAAGTCGTTAGCCTTCGCCGCATACTTTGTCGCCTTTGGTGGCGTACTTCTGGTAGTCGCGTTTTCCCGCAGAGGTTTCGACATAATCGTAGCGCCAGGACTTAAGACCCGGAGAAGGTTGGGAGCAAAGGTGTTTGGTGAACCCGATCGAACGTACGAAGAACAAGTTGCGCTTTACCGAAAGCTATCAGCAGCGGTTGGAGTGATTTTTGTTCTTTTCGGGCTAGCGCAGTTTGTGGGGTCCTTTTAAGCCGGCGCAGCAGCGACCCTCAAGAACTGACGAGAATGGCGTTTCCAGCCCAAGGAGTGCACCCAGTTCTAATCCTTCAGCACCGCCGCAAGTTCGAAATGCATTCCGTCGGGCTTGGTCCAGCGGCCGCCCCAGCGAAAACCCCACTTCTCGAAGATGGCGACCACCCGGGGGTCCATCTTCGGCTTGCTGCCTTCGGGGTTGTCGTAGACGTTGAGATCGATCGCCAGGCCCCAGGCGTGCTTGGACAGGGCGTGGTTGACCGGGTCCTTGGCAACGAACCGGGGCTGGTAGCACCGGCCGGCCTGAGAAGGGTTCAGCAGGTGGCCGAGCCCCTGCGCCTGAAGGTCTTTGATCGCCGCCTCCAGCTGCGGAATCATCAGTTTGTGGCAGCGGACGGTGCCGATGATGGGCATCCGGGCGGTCTGGAGGTGCTCGGCAACCCACTTCTTGTCCTGGTTGATGGTGCCGTCGGGGTTGACGGTGAACGTGAAGCTGCCGATGGCCTTTTGTGCCGAGGTGCCGGTGAAGAAGGTGCGGCCCGACGGTGGCAGCATGCTCTCGAACTTCACACCCGGCATGGCGGCTTCGAGGGCCTTGGTCACATCGGCGATCTTGGCGTCCTTGGCGGTCCCGACGACGAGCAGGGTCGGCTTGCCGAGGCCGAGTCGCTCCGCCTGCTCGATCGACATGAGCATCCCGGCCAGGCTGGGAGAGCCGTTGGTTGCCACTCCCCCGATCTTCAAGCTTTTGCGGCCGTCGGGAAGTTTGGCGGCGAGCGACTGGATCGGCTTGCCCCCGAAGATCTGGTACTCCTCGTTGGCGATGAAGCTCTGTGATTGGGCCAGGCCCTCCCAGACGAAGTGGGCTTTGGCGGTGAGCTCAGGCGCCAGCGGGCGGAACTCGTCGGGCTTGAC
>DASTUJ010000121.1 GCA_035759705.1 Actinomycetota bacterium
CGTCTCCGCCGGCGGCCTGACCTACACGCCGGACGCCGACTACTGCAACAGCCCGCCGGGGACCACTCCCGACACCTTCAGCTACACGCTTAACGGAGGTTCGACGGCGACGGTCTCGGTAGCCGTGACCTGCGCCGACGACCCTCCCGTGGCGGTCGACGACCCGGCCGGTGTGTCCGAGGACTCCGGCTCCAACGTCGTAAGCGTGCTGGGCAACGACACGGATATCGACGGCGGCCCCATCAGCGTGGAGTCGGTAACCCAGCCGGCCAACGGCACGGTCGTCAACAACGGGGGCGATGCCGCCTACACGCCCAACGCCAACTACTGCAACGACCCGCCGGGCACAACGCCCGACACCTTCAGCTACACGCTGAACGGCGGTTCGACGGCGACGGTATCGGTGACGGTGACCTGCGTCGACGACCCGGCGGGGGCGGACGACGACACGGCGACCGTGGACGAGGACTCGCCCCCGACGCCGGTCGACGTGCTGGCGAACGACGGTGACCCGGACGGGGGCGCCGCCCCCACCATCTCCTCCGCAACCGATCCGGCCAACGGCTCGGTGGTCCTCACCGGCGGGTCTCCGGGCGCCCACACGGGCCTGACCTATGAGCCCGACCCCAACTACTGCAACAACCCGCCCGGCACCACTCCCGACACCTTCACCTACACAATCAGCAGCGGAGCGACCGCCACCGTGTCGGTGACGGTGACCTGCGAAGACGACCCGCCGGTCGCAGTCGGGGACTCGCCCACCGTGTTTGAGGACTCGGGGGGGAACACCCTCGACGTGCTGGCCAACGACACCGACATCGACAGCGGGCCGATCTTCGTGGATTCGGTCACCCAGCCGGCCAACGGCACGGTGGTCAACAACGGGACCGATGTCGGCTACACCCCCAACGCCGGTTACTGCAACAGCCCGGTTGGATCCGGGGACACCTTCACCTACACGCTGAACGGCGGTTCGACGGCAACCGTCTCGGTGACGGTCACCTGCGTCGACGATCCCCCGGTGGCGGTCGACGACTCGGCGCCCGCGGATGAGGACACCGCCGCCAGCACAATCGACGTTCTGGCCAACGACACCGACGGCGACGGCGGACCCATCAGCGTGGCGTCGGTCTCCCAGCCGGCCAACGGTACCGTTGCAATCACCGGCGGGGGTACCGGCGTCAGCTACGCCCCCACCGCTCAGTACTGCAACAACCCGCCGGGGACCTCCCCCGACACGTTCACCTACACGCTGAACGGTGGTTCGACCGCAACCGTCTCGGTGACGGTCACCTGCGCTCCGGATGACCCCGCCGTGGACACCACCCCCGGGTCTACTGCCTACACCGAGGACAGCCCGCCCGTGGCGATCGACGCCGGCGTCACCGTTACCGACTTCGATGCCGGCGCAATCATCACCGGCGCCACCATCGCAATCACGAACAACTTCGCCGCGGGCCAGGATGTCCTTGCCCTCTCCGGGAGCCACCCGGGCATCACGGCGGCCCCCCAGGCCGGCAACACACTTACCCTGAGCGGCACCGCCTCGCCCTCCGCTTACCAGGCGGCTCTGCAGGCCGTCACCTACAGCAACCCCTCCCAGGGGCCATCGACCCTGACCCGGACTGTGACCTTCACAGTCACCGACGACACTGCGCTCTCCGGGTCGGCCACCAAAGCCATCACGGTCGCCGGCGTGAACGACCCGCCGACGGCGGTCGACGACACCGGCACCACCGACGAGGACACCTCGCTCAACGTCGCAGCTCCCGGCGTACTGGCCAACGACACCGACGTCGACCCCGGCGACACCAAAACCGTGGTCGCCTTGAACGGCTCGGGGACCCTCACCGGCTCGACCGCCGAAGGCGGGAATGTGACGATCAACGCCAACGGCTCCTACACCTACACGCCGCCGGCAGCCTTCCAGGCCCTCTCCACCGGGCAGTCGGACACCGACTCGTTCCAGTACACGATGGCCGACGGCGCGGGCGCCCAGTCCGCGGCCACGGTCAACCTGACCGTCAACGGCGTCTCGGACGCCCCGACCGCGGTGGCGGACAGCTTCGACGCCATCGGGAACACCGGCCTGTTCGTCGGGACGGCGAAGCCGGCCACCGATGCGGGCAGGGTGATCACCGGCTCGGTCCTGGCCAACGACACCGACCCCGACTCGCCGAGCGCCAGCCTGGTAGCAGAGCCTGTGACCAACGCCCCCACCGCCCAGGGCGGCACCATCACCATCGAGTCGGACGGAAACTTCACCTACCACCCGGATGACGTCGACACCGGCGTGACCGACACCTTCACGTACCGCGTCTGCGACGCTTCACCCTGCAACTCGGGCACCGTGGCAAACGCCACCGGGACACTGAGCCTGCCCATCGCCGGGCAGGTATGGTACGTGCGCAACAACCAGGCGGCCGGCGGCGACGGCACCTCGGACACGCCTTTCGACACCCTTGCCGAGGCCGAGGGCGCCTCCCAAACCGGCGATACCGTTTACGTCTTCGACGGCGACAACACCTCGACCGGCCTCGACACCGGTTACGCCATGGAGGCCGACGAGCGGCTGATCGGCGAGCACTCGCTGCTTTCTGTCGATCCCGACGGCCCGGCGAACCCGCTGCCTCTCTCGTTCCTGTTTGCCGGAACCCCGAACGCTCACCCGACTCTGACGACCACCTCGGCGGAGGACGTTGTATCGCTGGCCGCCGGCGCCATTGTGGTGGGCGTCAACATCGACCCCGGCTCGGGCGGCGGCGGCATCGGCGGAGGCCCCGGGGCGGGCGGCCCGGCAGCGAGCAGCGTCCAGATCGCCAACGTCAACATCATCGACACCGGGACGTTGGGAACCCAGCCGGGCCTGGAACTCAACGGCACCACCCTTTCCAACAGCATCTACGGTCTGGTCGTCAACAACGGCGGCAGTGCAGCCGCCACGGGCGTGCGTCTTCTGAACGCCGGCTCTGTCTTCTTCGATCCGGCCACTCTCATCTCGATCACAACCTCGGGCGCCAAGGCCCTGGACGCCGGCGGCACCAGCCTCACCAGCCAGTTCGACGACATCACCGTCACCGGCTCGGGCACCGGTGGCGTAGCGATGACCAACACCCCGGGCACCACGACCTTCACCAATCTTTCGCTTACCACCACGTCCGGCACGGCCGCCGCTTTCGCTCTGAACAACGCGGGCGCCGTGACTGTCTCAAGCGGCGGAACTTCGAACGTTTCCGCAACCGGCGGACCTGCGATCGACGTCGCCGGCACGAGCGGGGCGACCCTGGCCTTCGACGACGTCGACTCCACGGCCAGCACGACCACGGGCATCAGCCTCAACGGCCTGGGGGCCGGCACGTTCAGCGCCAACGGGTCGAGCCTGGTCTCGAGCGCAACCGGGACCGACTTCAACCTGGTCGGCGGCACTGGCGGGATAACCTACGACGGAACGATCACGGACAACACCGGTCAGCTCGTGAACGTTCAGAGCACGTCGGGGGGCCTTAAGGACTTCAACGGCTCGATCGGCGGAATCGCGGGAGCGGCGGGAGGCAACATCTCTCTGTCCGGCAACACCGGCGCAACGATCCGTTTCGACGGCGGCGTAAACCTTTCGAGCTCCGGGGCCACGCCAGCGCTGAGCGCCACCGGCGGCGGGACCCTGGCGGTCACCGGGACCAACAAACTCGGGACGACCACCAGCACCGGCCCGGCGCTCAGCGTCCTCAACACGACCATCCACGACGACGACCTGAACTTCGAAAGCGTCCGCTCGCTTTCAGCAGCTAACGGGGTCGTTCTCAACACGACCGGGAACTCCAACGGGCGCCTTTTCGTCAACGGCACCGGCGGCACCTGCTCCAGCGCTGCCAACTGCACCGGCGGCGCAATCCAGGGCTCGACGGGGGCGGGCATCGAGCTCACGAGCGTTCCCGGCGGTGCCACCCTCACCCGGGTGGCGGTAACGGGCGGCGGCGACGACGGCATCCGTGCCACCACGGTGCACGACGTCGACCTGTCCGACAGCGTGGTGCTCAACAACGGCAACAGCCACGCCGGAGGAGCGGAGGAACGCGGCCTGGACTACCTGAACGTGACGGCGACGCCGCGGATTGTACGGACGACGGTGTCAGGCTCGGATGACTCGAACGCGCACATACGCAACACGACGAGCACCGCGTCGGCGCTTACCGTCGATCAGTCGACATTCTCCGATTCCAAGTTCAACGCCGGCCTGCGCCTGCGCGGCGAGGGCTCATCGGTTGTGACCGCCAACGTCACCGCCAGCGTGTTCTCCGCGAATGCCGACCCGGGCTTCTCGATGCAGACCGACTCGGCGAACACCGCCTCGCAGACACTGCTTTTCGACAACAACGACGTATCGGGCGGCAGCAGCAACGCGGTCTCCGGCCGCCCCCAGGTCTCGATCAACGTCGACAGCGCGTCCATAGTCAAGGCGACGGTGTCCAACAACGACATCAAGAGCGGCGCCGGGGCAGAGGTGATCCTCAACACCCTGGCGAACCACACCGGCACCTTCGATGCCGAGGTCATCGGAAACGACATCGGCGACAGCCAGCCCGGCGCATTGGATGCACTGGCCGACGGGGGCTCGTCGATCTGGGGCTGGGCACACGGCGACGGGATCACGAGGATGGAGATCCGCAACAACACCATCGCCAACTGGGGCGGCAGGGGCATGGAGCTGTCGCTCAACGACGGCACCGGAGACGCCGACTACACGGTCACCGGCAACGTGCTGTCCACACCGGACGTCTCGGCGAACACCTTCGAGGGCATCTACATCTTCTCGGGTGGGGCCTCCGGGGACGCCAGCGACGTCTGCGTCGACATGGAGAACAACGACATGGACGGCATCGGCCGTCAGGGCGTCTCCGACATCGCGCTGGACCGCTTCACCGGGAACATCCTTCGTTTCGCCGACTTCAACGACACGTCGGTGCCCAATCTGCAGACCAACCTGAGAGGCAAGAACCCGCTGAGCGCCGCCCTGACCGTGGAGACGTTCAGCTTCGGCCCGACCGCCACCACGGACACCGCTTGCGACCTAACTATCGGAACCCCGTAACTGGAAAGGAGAAAGAACTTGGCCGAGCCGTTTCTCGCTGAGATCCGGATCATGAGCTTCGAATTCGCCCCGAAAGGGTGGGCGATGTGCAACGGACAGCTACTTCCCATCAACCAGAACCAGGCCTTGTTCTCGCTGCTCGGGACTACCTACGGCGGCGACGGCCGGACCACCTTTGCCTTGCCGGACCTCCAGGGAAGGGTCCCGATACACACCGGATCGGGCCACACACTCGGAGAAAGGGGCGGCGAGCAGGCCCACACCCTGTCGATCGCCGAGCTCCCCACGCACACCCACACGATGAACGGCTCCCCCACGAACGCCGACCTCGTCTCTCCCGCCGACAACCTGGTTGCGCAGTCCAGCCAGCTTTACGGGCCCCCGGCGCAGCTGACCACCCTCGACCCATCGTGCAACGGGAACCAGGGCGGGTCGCAGGCGCATCTCAACATGCAACCGTTCTTGGGGCTGAATTTCTGCATTGCGCTCCAGGGCATCTTCCCGTCACAGAACTAAGGAGAGGGGTTTCCGATGGCGCAGCCATATGTCGGCGAAATTCGTATGTTTGCCGGGAACTTCGCTCCGGCGGGGTGGATGTTCTGCGAGGGACAACTGCTCCCGATATCAGAGAACGAGACCCTCTTCCAGCTCATCGGCACGACCTACGGCGGGGACGGCCAGGAAACCTTCGCCCTTCCCGACCTGCGCGGGCGTCTGCCGCTTCACCGGGGAGGCAGCTTCCAGCTTGCGGAGAAGGGCGGAGCCGAGGAGATCACGCTGACGACGCAGCAAATCCCGGCTCACACCCACCCGCTGGTCGCCACGACGGCCGCAGGTAGTGCTGCCAGCCCGCAAGGCAGCGTGCTCGGCTCGAGCGGGTCGTCGAACGTCTACCGGCAGGGACCGGCCGGGACGGCGCTTTCGAACCAGGCCGTGGCGCCGGTCGGCGGCTCCCAACCGCACACCAACTTCCAGCCCTACCTGTGCATCGACTTCATCATCTCTTTGTTCGGGATCTTCCCGAACCCGACCTAGGAGCCCCGATGGCCGATCCATTCGTTGCCGAGATCAGGATCTTCCCGTTCAACTTCCCGCCCAAAGGGTGGGCGTTCTGCAACGGGCAGCTGATGCCCATCTCGCAAAACACCGCACTGTTCTCCCTGCTGGGTACGACCTACGGGGGCGACGGCAAGTCAAACTTTGCGCTGCCCGATCTTGAGGGCCGGGCGCCCATGCACCCGGGCCAGGGGGCCGGGCTGTCGCTCCACGACCTCGGCGAAACCGGCGGCTCCGAGACGGTGACCCTGCTCGAGAGCGAGATCCCGGCTCACTCCCACACTGTGAATGCCAGCAACGGACCTGCGAACCTGCAGTCTCCGGCAGCCGACCGCGTGCTGGGCCGTGCGAACAACAACGTCTACCACACCCCGGACACCCTGGTTGGGCTGGACAACCACGCACTCACGCCGGCCGGCGGCGATCTGCCGCACAACAACCTGCAGCCCTACCTGACGCTCAACTTCAACATCGCACTACAGGGCGTCTTCCCGCCACGAACCTGACCCGGTTGGACGCGGCTCTGCGCCCGGTTCAGCCGGGCGACGAGCCATTCCTGCTGTCCGTCTATGCAGGAACCCGGGAGGAGGAGCTTTCCCGGGTTCCGTGGCCGGCCGAACAAAAGGCTGCGTTCGTCGCGCAGCAGTTCGCCGCCCAGACGGCGCACTACGCGCAGCACTATCCGTCGATGGGCTCCCACGTGGTTCTGGTCGGCGGCGTGCCGGCCGGGCGCCTTCTGGTCGCCCGCTGGACCTCCGAGATCCGGATCGTCGACATATCGCTCCTGCCCGGGTTCCGGGGCCGAGGGGTGGGTTCCCGCCTGCTCGCCGGACTCCAGGAGGAGGCGGCGGCGGCCGGTAGGAAGCTCAGCATTCACGTAGAGAAGTTCAACCCGGCGCTTCGCCTTTACGAGCGCCTTGGGTTCCTACCGGTGGAGGACAAAGAGCTGTACCTGCTGATGGAGTGGGGGGTGGACGAAGGGGCCGGAGCCGCTAGGTGAAGATCGCCTGGTAGCGCATCCGGCCGTTCTCGGCCCCCAGCGGCACCAGGAAAAGCTCGAAGGCCCCAAGGATCTCGTTCGTCACCCGGTAGGTGGCCTGGCCCCATACCGGCTCGGGGGGCGCCAGGAACATCAGGCTGAAAGGGGCCCTCCCGGAATCCCCGCCCGGCCCCACCACCGCAACCTCGGCAAGCTCGGTTTCAAGCCGGTGCTCACCGATCTCAAGGGTGAAGGTTTCGCCGGTTCGGGGCTCGAAGCTGCCGGCGGTGAAGGATTCAAGCACGGGAGGATTCTAAGGGACGGGCTCCCGGCGGGCGGCTCCGAGGCCGAGCCAGCCCGCGATCGTCACGGCAGAGACCAGATGGGCGATATCGACCGCGGCGTTCGAGTTGATGAAATTGAGACCGGGCTCGGCCCGGAACCACGTGACACCGGCAAGGCCGAGGAGCCCCAGGACAACGGCTGCGACCCACCCGGCTCGCAGGCCCGGCCCCTCGCCCCGGAAGCCGGCGTTCACCATCCACCAGCCGAGCGCCAGATGGACAAGGTTCTGCAGCGGGTTCACCTCGAAGATCGTCAGGGTGTCGCCCCTGGGGGCGGCGAACCCGTCGAACCCGGAGACTGCGAAGCCGACGGTGCCGAGGATCGTGTAGATGAGGCCGAACACCACCGCCACCTGGCGGCCCCGTGAAAGAGGCGCGAACCCGCTAAGCACCGGCTTCGACCGCCGCTTTCTTCTTCGGCTTCAGCCCACGCTCGAACCGGGAGAAGATCAGGACCAGCAGCGCCAGCACCACCGACAGGGACAGCACCCACAGCGGGCGCACCGCCCACCACGTGGGGGTTCCCGTCTCCGGCTGGGGGAATCCCAGCGGGTACAGCACGCCCACGGTGATCAGGACCGCAGTCTGGTGCCACAGGAACATCGTCATGATCATGACGTTCAGGGCAATCACCTTGGCCCAGGTCCGGTTGCGTGCCAGCCGGCGGTTGAACGGCTCCCTCAGCAACATGGCAAGGCCGACCTGCCAGATCGTGAGCAGCAGGATGCAGATGGTCGGCGGGTTGGTGTTCGACCGCTCGTTGACCAGGCCGACCATGCTTGCGGAGTAGGGGCCGTACTTCGTGGCCAGCACCAGCAGGGCCAGGCCGCCCGCGGCCATCGCCCCGAAGTACTTCGGCCCCAGCTTCACCAGCGAGCCTTCGGCATAGAAAAACCCGATCTGGTGGGCGAAGAGCCAGACGAAGAAGTAGTTGAGGTTGCCCACGATGGGCACGTCTAAGCCGAACTGCAGGAGGTCGACGACCACAGCTCCGAGAGCCAGCCCGGCGGCAGCCTTGACGCCGTACCTGCGGTGGAGCTTCAGCATGGCGGGCGCCAGGCCGATCATGATCAGGTAGACGCCGAGGAACCACAGGGGCCGGGTCAGCAGCTCGAACGCCAGCTCCAACTCCCGGTCCGAGAAGCCGGAGAAGACGTCGATGGCAATCGCAATCGGGATCCACACCGCGAGGTAGACCGCGGTCGGCCGGAGCAGCCGGTCCACCCGGGAGGAGATGAACCCGGCGTAGTCGCCGCCTTTGCGTCCCAGGGAGTCTAGGGTCACCAGGTTGGCGAAGCCGCCGACGAAGAAGAACAGGGGCATGACCTGCAGGATCCAGGTCGCGATCCAGATGCCGGGGATCTCGTGCAGGGCGTTGACTCCGCTAACCGCCCCGTCCTCGAGGTAGACGCTGGCGATGAGCCAGTGGCCCAGGACGACCACGCTGATGCTGAAGGCACGGAGGAAGTCGACGTAGCGGTCCCGGCTGGCCGGTGTCTTTTCAGCCAGGGCCAGGAACGGCCGGCGGCGCCCGGTTGGGCGTTCGGAATCCGGTAGGGAACTCACTGGAAGTATCATAGGGGCGCCGGGTGCGATGCACGCTCCCACCCTGACGTTACTCAAATCAGTCTTTACAGGAGGTACTTTTGGACGTTACCGAGATGATGGAGTCCATGCAGGAACTCCTCGAGAAGAACGCCCCGGAGGAGATGGAACGGCCGGGCAACATCGTGACAGCCGGCATCATCGTCGCCGAGGACGCGGTAAAGAAGGGCCTGGTCAGCGGCCCGCTCTGGGACGAGTGCGGCAGCCACCTGCTGGCCGCCCACTACGCCTACTTCAAGAACATCCCGATCGGGACATTCACCGCGCCGTTCATCGGCATGAAGTTCCGGGAGATGCAAAAGGCCAAAGGGGAGACTCCGCTTAGCCCGCCCTGCCAGCTCTAAGTCTCCTCTGGCGTCGGGGGCGGGTGGATCCTTCACCGCTCCAAAAGCCAAGTCGCTTGTGAAGGACCACCCGCCCCCTCCTTTGGCCCCCTCCCAGGCAGGGCCGGGACCTAGGACTCCGGTGCGGGCCAAAAGCTTTTGTATGGGAGGCCGACCTGGAGCGCCCAGTTCAAGACCTTCTAGCTCGCTCTTCCTTCTCTCGGCGGCAGGATCAGCAGGCTCAGGCCCAGGCCCACCAGGCCCGTCCACATGATGGACCCCGCCCATAGCTCCGGCGCCCAAACTATCCCGTCCGTCATCGCCAGGGTCGCCGTATAGGTGCCCCAGAGGGCTACCGGTGCGAACGCCGCGAACGCCCGCAGCGCGTTCGGTTTGTCCGTCGCCGGCTTCAACGCTGCCGCTGCGACGTCTGCCAGCAACCCACCCGCCACCGCGGCGCCTATCAACTCGGGCTTAGTGAACGCGTTGATGCCCTGGATGACCGCAGCCACCAGCCCGAACATCAAGGCGCAGGAGCCGAAGTGAAGCCTCCAGCGGCGCAGGATCAGCAGCAGCGGCGACATCACGATCACGGATGAGACCAGGAACGCGGCCACTCCTCCCCTCTGGCTCAAAAAATTCATGTAACCGGCATCCGGACCGAAACCCAGGTCGGCCGCCAGATCGGTCTGATAGACCGGGGAGAGGTACAAGAACATGAAGGATGTGAATCCGGCGGCCAGAGATGCGGAGAGCAGCACGGGGCTGAACGCTTTGATGCTGGTGTGGACCGCCGGGTCGTTGCGTCTCCAGGCCGCCCGGAACGGGCTGGTCACAACAAGGAACAGCCCTGCGTACAGCATCAGGTGGGTGGGGCTCAACAAAGCGTCGATGTCCACCTCGATGCCGAAGACCACATGCCAGATCATGTCCCCTACACCGCCGATCCCGAACAGGACCAGGCCGGCGACCCCCAGCTCGTAGCCGAGCGGTACGGACTGGGTCAACGTTCGGCCGGGGGTCCTCCGGCGCACAGTGGACCACGCGATCCAGGTGGCAGTCGCGGCGAACCCTGAGTAGAACAGGGCATGCCAGGGGGTGAAGAACGTTTCCAGGCCGCCCAGGTTGGTGTGGGCCCACCCGTCCACGGCGATCCCGGCCAGCACCCAGGTGCACAGAAACATCGTGAACATGTCGCCGCCCCAGCTCATTACGGGGCTATGGGTTCCGGCGGCAGGGTCTTTCGTCGACGCGGCCGGCACGGTTGTGGACATCAGGCTCCTCCCCGGGAAGCGACCGCCTTCCCCGTCTCGATCAATAGCTCTGCCGCCTTCCGGCGGGTGGCTTCCGTATCCGACCCGAGCATCGTGGTCAGCTCCGACACCCTGCCCTCACCCTCCACCGGCACCACCTGGGTGGAGGTCCGGCCGTCTTCGACCTGCTTACGAACCGACAGGTGGCGGTCACCGAAGGCTGCTATCTGCGGCAGGTGGGTGACCGCAACCACCTGGTGGTGGCGGCCGAGGTCCCAGAGGCGGCGGCCGACGGCCTCCCCGACCCTACCCCCGATGCCGGCGTCGATCTCGTCGAACACCAGGACGGGAACCGCGTCCGCCTGGGACAACACCCCTTTGATCGCCAGCATGAGGCGGGAGGTCTCGCCCCCCGATGCAATGGTGGCCAGCGGGCGCAGCGGTTCCCCCGGGTTGGAGGAGATCACGAACTCGACTCGGTCGACCCCGGTGAGGTCGAACTTCAGCGGGCCCCCCGCCGGAACTTCATCCGGCGCTTCGGCCGGCAGGGACGCGACGATCCCGGCGGCCGGTCCGGCAGCGCCGGGTTCCAGCCCGGCCGGGTCCGGCGACAGTCCGAACGACACGCCGAGGCGGGCGCCCTCCATGCCCAGTCCGTCCAGCTGCTCCTCGACCGCCGTCGTGAGCCTGCGGGCCGCGTCCCGACGCGCCGCCGACAGCTCCGCAGCCAGAACTGCCGCCTCCGATCGGAGTGCACGCACCTGCGCCTCCAGGTGGGCCACCGAAGAGTCGTGGCTGTTCAGGCGGGCAAGCTCGGTGTTGGCCCGGGTCTCGAACTCCAGGACCTCCTCCACGCTGTCCCCGTACTTACGCTTGAGCGACGAGATCAGGTTGAGGCGCTCCTCGATGTCCGCCAGCCGGTGCTGGTCGTACTCCACCCCTTCGGCGAAGTCCCGCAGGTCCCGGACCAGCTCGGTGAGCTGCAGGGCCGCGGTCTCGGCGGTGTGGCGGGCGGCGCCCATGTTCGGGTCGATCCTCTCCAGCGCCGCCAGCGACTGCACGGCCCGGCCGATCATCTCCACCGCGCCCGGCGCACCCGCCTCGTCGCTGTCCAGCGACGCCTGCGCAAGGCCGACCAGCTCGTGGATCCGAAGGGCGTTGACCCTGAGGGTCCGCTCCCCGGTCAGGGCCTCCTCCTCGCCGTCCCGCAGGCCGGCGGCCGAGATCTCCTGCGCCTGAAAGGCCAGCAGGTCCTTGCGGCCGGCTGCGTCGGCGTGCTCCTGCTCGAGGGCCTGCATCTCCTTGCGGGTGCGGGTGAGGGTACGGACGACGCCGGCGTACCGGGCGCGCAGCGCGGTGACCCCGGCGTAGCGGTCCAGGAGTTCGACGTGCTCCGACGGGCGGAGGAGCGAGAGGTGCTCGCTCTGCCCGTGGACGTCCACCAACAGGTTTCCGATCTCGGCGAGCTTGCGCTGGGGGAAGGCCCGGCCGTTGACCCGGCAGACGCTCCGGCCGGAGGCGTTGACCTCGCGGGCTACGATCAGCCCGTCGGTGGCGACATCCAGGTCGAGCATCTCGGACAGCACCGCGGCGACCTCCGGGGCGACCTCGAATATCCCCTCGACGTAGGCCTGCTGCTCGCCCGCCCGGATGGCGCCCGGGTCCGCCTTGTCGCCCAACAGCAGCCCGAGGGCGTCCAGGATGATCGACTTGCCGGCACCGGTCTCGCCGGTGAGGACGTTGAAGCCCGGCCCGAAGGCCACCTTGAGCCGTTCGATCACGGCGTAGTTGGTTACGCTCAACTCAACCAGCATGGGTCCTATCGTAAGGGCAAGTAGTGACAGCCTCTGTGCTACGTTGGACTTGGAGACACATTTGGAAAAAACAAAGGAGATTTGATGCCCAGGCCTTGCGGCGAGTTCAAAGCCAAGTGGGAAAAACGTCCCGACAAGCCCGGGGTTCTGACCGTCGTCGGCGAGTGCAACGTGGCCGCCACGCACCGGATCGTCCTCGAGCCCCACGACCCCCCGAGGGACGGCGACGTCTTCCTGCTCGACCTGAAGATCAGCCTGCCCTCCGGCAAGCCCCCGACCTACGTCGAGAACCGCGCCACCCTCACCTTCAGCCACAAGGAGTACACCGAGGACCCGCCCGAGCGCGTGCACATCCTCGACGTGAACTCCGAGGAGGACCCGAAGGACGAGTGGCTGATCCCGGTTCGGATCCTCAACCAGGCTCTGGCGAAGGTGGGCCCCGACGGCACCAAGTGGACGAAGATGGAGCGGCCCGACCGCATCTGATCCTCGACCGACAGGAATAGCCGGTCGCTTGGGGCCGTTGACTGAGGACACACCACGGACAGGAGTTAGTCAATGCCCCAGTTCAAGTGAGTCGACGTCGGAGCTTCCTGCAAGGGTCATTTCGCCGCGGAGAACACTGAGGACCTGTTGAAGGTGGTCTCGGAACACCTGAAGACCAAGCACAAGATCAACATGCCGAGCCGCACCATCCTCAACTTCGTGGCCAAGAACACCAAGTAGCTCCCGCCCCCGGTTCGGGGGCCACTAAGGCAAACTAAAGCCTCATGGGCGCCAAGCGAATCTCGGACAAGCTGGTGAGCTGGGCCTCGCAGCTGGACGAGGTCACGATCAGCCAGGCCCTGCGCTCATCGCGCCTGCCGGTGGTCAGCGGGCACATCGCCCTCATGGCCGACGCCCACTTCGGGCTCGGCGCCACCGTCGGCAGCGTTATACCGACCACCTCGGCGCTCATCCCCGCCGCCGTAGGCGTCGACATCGGCTGCGGCATGATCGCCGCCCAGACCGACCTGCCGGCCTCCCACCTGCCCGACGACCTAAAGCCTCTGCTGGGAACCCTGGAGAAGAAGATCCCTTCCGGTGTCGGCGAGGGCCACAAGGAGCCGCTTCCCGAGGCCGAACGCTGGCTGGCCGCCCACCGGCCGCACAGCATCCTCACCGAACGGCAGGTCCAAAAGACCCTGACCCAGTTCGGCACACTGGGAAGCGGCAACCACTTCTTCGAGGTCTGCCTGGACGAGTCCGACACGGTCTGGGTGGTGCTGCACTCCGGCTCCCGGGGAATCGGCAACCAGCTGGCTCAGGGGTACATCAAGACCGCGCAGAAGTACGTGAAGGCGCTCGAGATCAGCCTGGAGGACAAGGATCTCGCCTACCTCGACGAGGGCACCCCCGAGTTCACCGCCTACCTGGCCGACCTGACGTGGGCCCAGGACTACGCCCGGGCCAACCGGGACGCCATGATGGACGCCGGCCTGGCCGCCCTGTTCAAATTCGCCGGGCGGGGCCGCACCCGGCGCCGGATCAACTGCCACCACAACTACACCGCCCGGGAGGAGCATTTCGGCCGAGAGATGTGGATCACCCGGAAGGGCGCGATCAAGGCCGGCCCCGACGACCTCGGGGTGATACCGGGGAGCATGGGGACCCGCTCCTACATCGTCCGGGGCAAGGGGAACCCCGAGAGTTACAACTCGTGCAGCCACGGCGCCGGCCGGGCGATGTCCCGCACCGCGGCCCGCAAGCAGTTCAAGGGGGCCGACCTGGCAAAGGCCATGCAGGGCAAGACGTGGCAGAGCGGGGACGCCTCGGCGCTGGTCGACGAGATTCCCCAGGCCTACAAGGACATCGACCAGGTGATGGCGGACCAGCAGGACCTGGTCGAGGTCCAGCACACCCTGCGCCAGATCCTGAACTACAAGGGAGTCCGCTAGGCCGGGGTTCTCCATCGTTCGGCCAGCTCGAGGACCGGCTCGACCAGCAGCTCGGGCATCGACAGGCCGGCCAGGATCTCCTCGGCGAACGTGTCCTCGGTCTCGGTGACCGCGGCGACGAGCCCCTCGTACCGGGCCGGGCGGTAGCCGAGCAGGACGTCCCGTGCGGTCTCAGCCGGCAGCCGGTCCCGGAACTTCACGTGCAGCAGGGTGAGGCCCTGCGGGACGTCTCCCTTGCGCTCCGGAATGAGAATGACCGGGCGGCCGTCGCTGCGGCCAACGGTCACCTCAACCTCCGCCTTCTCCAGTGCAGCCCGCTTGGTGCCCCTAAGGCGCGGGTCGGTCTCGGTGCGGGAACGCATCTCGGCGGCCACGCCTCCCCGGTCCCTGACGTGGATGGTGGCCCTCCCCGACCGGACGTCGCCCTCCACCACGTAGCGGGTGAAGCCGGTGATCCTCTCGACCGCCGGGTCCAGGGCCGCCAGCGTGCGCAGGGTGCGGTAGCCGAGCAGCTCTGTCCCGGCGCCCACCCGCATGACCTCCTTGACCAGCGGCACCCCGAACAGGCCCTCCTCGGAGCGGGAGATGCCCACCGTGACCGTCTTGGCCTGGTGCTTCACGGCGTCGATCGAACGGGTCAGGTCGTCGATGGCTTGCGTCAGAACCGTCACCAGCTCGTCCAGGAACGCCCGGGGGCCGGCGCCCGACCCCCGCTCCATCTCGTAGGTCTCGAAGGGCAGGTCGCCGATTGCGCAGCGCAGCAGTATCCCCAGCCGCATGGCCGGTCCGAGGTTCATCACCCCGTCGCAGCCGCCGTCGCTGACCGCCTCCAGGAACTTGCGGGCCGATGGCTTGACCCGCGGCCCCAGGTGCAGCAGGACCGAGCCGGCGGTGAGCCCGGCGCTGGCCAGCTCCTGGATGGCAGCCCGTATCTCCCGGAGCGGCAGCGCCCAGGAGTCGATGGTTAGAGCCGCCTCGTAGCCGAAGAGGTGGCCGGCCATCGCGGAGAGGACGAAGTCGACCCGCGGGTGGACCGAGGGGACCAGGATGCTGTCGACCGAGTCGAACGCCTTCTGGCCCCTGGTGGCCACGACTATCGGCGCCGCCTTGTGGGCCCGGTAGATCGCGATCTCCTTCTGGACGTCGGTGGCGTTGGAGCCCTCGAGCCCCGCGGCGCAGACCAGGATCATCGGCTCGGCCGAGAGGTCGATGTGCTTTTTGTCCTCGATCGAGTCGCAGGCCACCGACTTGTAGCAGAGCTCGGAGAGCTTGATCCGCACCTCGGCGGCGGCCACACGGTTGGGCCCGCTGCCGACGACGGCCCAGTAGCGGCGTCGAGCGGCGTGCCGGCCTGCGATGCCGGCGATCTGGTCCCGCATGTCGAGGACCTCGCCCATGGCGTCCGGCAGGTCGAGCAGGGAGCCCAGCAGGGCCGACGACTTCGTCCGGTCCCCGCACCCGGCGGCGTCGGCCATCGCCAGGGCCAGCAGGAATCCGGCCGCGACCTGGGCGTAGAAAGCTTTGGTCGACGCTACGCTCATCTCCAGGTCGCGGCCGTCGGAGGTGTGGACCACTCCGTGGGACTTCTCCGCCAGCTCGGTGTTGCGGCGGTTCACGATGGCGACGACGGCGGCCCCCCGGGCGGTGACCATGTCGACGGTGCGGTTGGTGTCGGTGGTGGTCCCGGACTGGCTGATGGCGATCACAACGGTGTCCTGCATGTCGTCTGCGAGGCCGAAGCCCGAGAGCTCGGACGCAGTAGTCGCGGTCACGGTGACGTCCAGCGGCGCCAGGGCATCCTCCACCGCTCCGGCGACCGACTGTCCGGCAACCGCAGCGGTGCCCTGACCGATCACGATCACCCGGCGGTACCTGCCCTCCTTCAGACCCTCCCGAAGGGAGTCCGGCAGCGCCTTGGCGTCCAGGAGGACCTCGAGAGCCCCGTCCCGCTCGACCACCCGGCCCCTCAGGGTCTTGCGGAACGACTCGGGGGCCTCGGTGATCTCCTTCAAAAGGAAGTGGGGAAAGCCCCGGCGGTCGATGTCCCGGGTGGTGATCTCCGGGTACTGCAGGTCCTCGTCGGTGACCTCGACGACCCTGCCGTCGTAGCCCCGGCGGTCGATGCCCTCAACGGTTCCCGCGCCGTTTGCATCCAGGATAACCAGCCGTCCGGCGGTGTTGTCGCCGTCGATCCGCAGGTAGGACTCTGCCTCCTCGATGACGCCGTACGGCTCGCTGGCCACCACAAAAGCGTCCTCGGCCAGGCCGACGTAAAGGCCCTGCCCGCTCCCCCGAACGGCGAGGTGGAGCTTCTCCGGGGCGATCGCCGAGCTGGCCACGATCGCCATCGACCCCTCGAGCTCCGCCATGGTGGCGGCAAACGCGTCGTCGAGCGGCTCCCCTGCGCCGATGCGGCGGGAGGCCAGCACCGGGATGACCTTGGCGTCGGTGGTGATCACCGCTGCGATGTCCAGGGACTGTTGCGACACCAGCGTCGGGTAGTTGTCGATGTCCCCGTTCAGCACCGCAACCAGGTGGGGCGCATCCAGTGCCGGCCGATCCTCCTCCAGGCCGTCGAGTGGGTGGGCGTTGGCCTCCGAGATGGTCCCGACGCTGGCCCACCGGGTGTGCCCCAGGACCGTGGCGCGGGCCGATTCCGACTGCAGCGCCTTTCGGAGCAGTTGGTCGTTGAGGATTCCCCGGCGGATCGCCGCGACGTTGTCGCCGAGCTCCCCGATCTCGGCGGCGGCCTTGTAGACGAAGCCCAGGGCGCCCGGGGCCGTCCGGACGACGCCGGAGGTGAACAGGGGGTCGTCGCGGCGGGCGATGAGCTTGGCCACGGAGGGCTCGTCCAGGTCCAGGCCGTGGTCCCAGACCAGCACGTGTACGCCTGCCGAGTCACGACCGCGCACCTCCAGGCGGTCGATGGCCGCCAGGGCGGTCTGGATCGAGCCGTAGGACTCGATGGCCGAGCAAGACGGGTTCTGACCGGCGAGGGAGGCCAGCTCCCGGGCGGTCCCCAGACGGTCGTGCTGCACCGCCCACAGGCGGTCCTTCACGTCTACGAGGCCGGCGTTGACCCGCTCCAGCTCATCGGGGGAAACGGTTCCCGGAGTTGCGTCGATCCGGGAGTCCAGCTCTTCGACCTTACCGGCTATCCGAGCCGCCAGGTCCTCGAGCTCCCCGGCCAGCGCCGGCTCGGTGACCAGAGCAGTTGCTCCGGGCGTGCCCTTGAGCAGGGCGTTGACCTCGCCCAGGTGCTCCCCAGCCGAATGCAGCCGCTCCACCAGGGGCGTTTCCGGGGCCGACAGGTGCCGGAGGGCGGCCTCCATCCCCCCGACCAGCGCGGCGCGGTCGGGGGCGGGCCGTCCCGACCTTCTCTTGAGCACTGCGATGATCCCGCACATGCCCTAGTCCCCCGCCCTAGCCGGCAAATGGACGGCCGAAATCTGTATTTGCATTCCGACCAGCCTACCAACGGTTGCGGCGGGCAACGTTCCGGCCCGAGTGGAACGACGAAGACGACTAATTGTCCTCGTCGCTGTCCTCGTCGCTGCCGGGGTCGCCCTCATCGCCGTCGCTGCCGCTCGAAGAGTCGTCCCTGCGGCCCGACGACGAGCCCCCGTCCTCGCCGGACTCCTCTTCCGCGCCGTCGGGGCCGGAACCGCCCGAGGGTGCCGACTGCCCCGTCCCGGCGTCCGTGCCGCCGCCCGCAGGCGGGCCGGCCTGGGCCTGGGTGTCGTCGTCGTTGTCCGGCACGGCGGCCGGGGCAGAGCCGGTCGACCGGCCGGACGTGGTTCTGGAGCCGGAGGACCGTGCGCTGGACGCACCTGCTTGCGGGGCGATGCCCGTCGGGGGCTCACCGGCCTCGGGTGACGGGGTGGCTGATGCGGTAACCGAGGGCGATGGGCTTGGTGTGGCGCTGCGCCCGGGAGACGGGCTCAGGGCTTCCAGGGTCCTCTCGGCCGGCGTCTGGTCGGAACACGCGCCCAGCAGGAGAAAAAGTGCGAGCGCGAGCAGACCCGGGAGGGGACGAAGACGGCTGCTCATTGGGGGGCTTCCTTTAAGTGTGGGAAAAGAATCTTCCTCTCAAAGGGTGCAGCGGCGCAAGCCGGATCGGGCCAAACCCTACGGTTTCGGCGCCAGCTTCTCCGCACCGACCAGCTCCAGCGTGCCGGCCGGGCTGTCGCCCTCCGCTGTCAGGGTGAGGATCTCAACGCCGGTCTCGGTCACGATCACCGTGTGCTCGAACTGGGCGGTGGGGAGCAGGTCGTTGGCCGCCACCGTCCACCCGTCGCTCCACATGTGGTGGTTCGGTGAGCCGGCGGTGATCATCGGCTCGACGGTGAACGTCATGCCCGGCTCGAAGGGCGTGGTGTCCCAGTCGTGCACCGTGTGGTTGACGTGCGGCGCAGCGTGGAACACCGAGCCGATTCCGTGGCCCCCGTAGTCGACGACCACACCGAAGCCGTGCGCGAACGCGTAGGGCTGGATCGCCGCCCCGATTGCGTTCAACGGGCGGCCGGGGGCTACGGCGGCGATCCCCCGCAGCGTCGCATCCCTGGTGACGTCGATCAGGGCCTGAAGGGAAGGGTCGATCTCACCGACGCCGAAGGTAGCCGACGTGTCCCCGTGCATCCCCTCGATGAACGCGGTGACGTCGACGTTGACTATGTCGCCCTCCTGCAGAGGCCGGTCGTCGGGGATGCCGTGGCAGATGACCTCGTTGACCGAGGTGCAGATCGACTTCGGGTAGCCCTTGTAGGTCAGGGTCGACGGGTAGGCCCCGCGGCCGACGTAGGCCTCGTGGGCGACCTGGTCCAGGAAGTCGGTGGTGACGCCGGGCCGGACCTCGCGGCCAACCGCCTCCAGCACCTCGGCCGCGACCCTGCAGGCGACCCTCAGGCGGTCCAGAGACTCCCCGGAGTTGATCTGGTAGGCGGAGGACGTGACCGGCAGGCTGCCCATGACGTAGTCGGGACGGACTATGCCCGCAGGGACCTCCTTCACCGGGCCGACGTTGCCCGGCTGCACCGGCTTTAGCCTCATCGACCTCTGGTCGCCGTGACACCTTTTGAACTTGCGGCCGCTGCCGCACCAGCAGGGGGCGCTCCCCCTGAGGCGCGTGGTCACCGGCGTCCTCCGCGGAGCGAGGTGGCCTGCCTGACCCAGCAGGCGCTGTGGTAGTGGCGGCGGTCCTCGGGCTTTCCGTTGGGAACCGCAACCGTGTGCGGAGTGCCCGGCTCCACCCACCCCTCGCAGTAGGGACAGCGGTAGCGCTTCTCGTCGTTGGAGGTCCTGCGGACCTCAAATCCGTCGACCCGCCCGGTGGCAGGGCCGAGAAGGGAGGTTTCGAGGGTGCGCAGGTCGAGCCCGGCGCCTGCCGTGCGGTTCTTATAGGGGCCCGATCCGCCCCTTCGTGTACGGCTGGCCACCTCTAGTAGCCGAGCTCGTTCTGGCTTGCGACGTACTGGCTGACCGCCTCGACCCAGGGGATGAGGCCGCCGCAGGTCGGGCAGGCCGACACGTCCTTCTCGACATCGATCAGCGCCACGTGGCGGGGCGCCAGCTGGTTCCTCAGGTGCGCCACGAGGTCGTCGGGCTGCGGCTCCTGGTCGGGAGGCAACATCCCCTCGTCGGACATCCACCCGGCCAGGCCCTGGACCTCCAGGTCGGACAGGTCCTCGATGAGCGGCGCGACCAGATACGCAGGGATCCAGAACTGCAGCTCCTGGCCGCAGCGGTGACGGATGCCGAGCATCATCGCTCGATCGTTTGAAGTCATATAGATATTGTCCCCCAGATCGCCGATTTCAGGCAGCGGCCTTCCGCCTGCAATGAATTTGCGGGAGCCGCCACCAACCGCCAGACTTCGGACAGGCCGACCGAAAAAGGAGGACCACGATGTACGGAACCGTTGCCAGATTGACAGCCAAACCCGGCTCCCGGGACGCGCTGGATGAGATCGCGCGCCAGGTGCAGGAGGAAAAGCCCGCCGGCCTCGTGGCCTCGTACATCTACCAGATGGACTCCGACCCCAACGAGTACTACCTCGCGGTCGTCTTCGAGTCCCGGGAGTCCTACCGGGCGAACGCAGAGAGCCCGGAACAGAACGCGCGCTACGAGAGGTGGCGGGCCGAGCTGGAGGCCGACCCGGAGTGGCACGACGGCGAGGTCGTCAGCATTGCAGGCGGCTCCTAGCTCGTCCCTCCCCGCCGGTCATCAAGTAACCTCGAGTCTCCGGGGCCCGCCGCAGTTTGACCGCGGGCGCCGGGGGAAGATCTGAATCTTCACGAGGTCAAGGAGGACCGATGGTTTCTGTGAACTCAACAATGATGCCCCTGGGCAGCGAGATGCCCCCTTTTGAGCTCCCCGACCCCACCGGGCAGACCGTCGCCGGCTCGAGCTTTCAGGGGACTCCCCTGCTGGTGATGTTCATCTGCAACCACTGTCCCTACGTGAAGCACATCCGGCCCCGCCTGGCCGAGGTAACCAAGGACCTGGCGGGCAGGGGCCTGGCCGTGGTCGGCATCAACAGCAACGACTCCGAGCTCTACCCCGACGACTCGCCCGAGGCGATGAAGGCCGAAGCTGAAGAGTTCGGCTACACCTTCCCCTACCTGGTCGACGAGGACCAGAGCGTGGCGAAGGCTTTCCGCGCCGCCTGCACGCCGGACCTGTTCCTGTTCGACGGCGAGGGCAAACTGGCCTACCGGGGCCAGTTCGACTCCAGCCGGCCGAAGAACAACGAGCCGGTGACCGGCGCCGACCTGATGGCCGCCGCCGAGGCGGTGCTGGAGGGGCGTCCCGTGCCCGAGGACCAGCGACCGAGCATCGGCTGCAACATCAAGTGGAAGCCCGGCAACGAGCCGGATTACTTCGGGTAATCGATTGCGCTTACCCGGGCCCCGGCTTCGTAAGGGTCTGGGCATCGCGGCCGTCGCCGGAATTGTTCTGCTGGCGGTGATCCAGCTGGTCCCCTACGGCCGGGACCACACCAACCCGCCCGTTGTGCGGGAGCCCAACTGGGACACGCCGCTGACCGCCAACTTGGTCGACCGGGCCTGCTACGACTGCCACAGCAACCAGACCCGCTGGCCCTGGTACTCGAATGTCGCCCCGATGTCCTGGTTCGTCTACCGCGATGTGATCGCCGGCCGGGAGGAGCTGAACTTCTCCGAGATGGGCCGGGACGACAACGAGACGGACAAGGCGGCCGAAACCGTGGAAGACGGCGAGATGCCGCCGTTCCGATACGAGGTCAACCACCCGGAGGCCCGCCTGGACGACACCGAGCGGCAGGCCCTGATCCGCGGCCTGCAGGAGACGCTGGAACTCTCTCAATCGGCTGTGGGCACAGACGACTGACGGTGGTATCTTCGGAATATGTGCCGGAGCATCAAGAAGCTGCGCAACCCGGAAGAGCCCGCTACCCCCGACGAGATCCAGGCGGCCGCCCTTCAGTTCGTCCGTAAGATCAGCGGCTACCCCAGGCCCTCGACCGCCAACAGCGCGGTCTTCTACGGGGCGGTCAAGGAGATCACCGAGTCGGCTGAGCGGCTGCTGGACGGCCTCGTAAGCCGGCCCGCTCCGCAGCCCCCCCACCCCGAGCCCCAGGCGGTTTCCCAGGGCTAGAAGTTTTTTCAAGTTGGGTGGCTTTTTCGGCATCTTTCACAATTCTCCGAGGATAGACTCCCGGACACGATGGCTAAGAAGCGGACGGTCTTCTCCACCTCGCTGGTCGCTGCGATCGCGCTCGTCGCGGGCGTCGCCGGCCTGGTGGCAGGGCGGGCCACCGGCACCGCTACCACGGGCGGGGGCGGCGGCGACGGCGGAGCGGCCAGCGGCAAACGTATCGACGTCATCATCAAAGCCAGCGACTCCTCCTTCTGGCAGGTCATGCTCGCCGGCGCCAAGCAGGCGGGCGACGACTTCGGAATCGGCGTATCCACCTTCGGCCCGACCTCCGAGACCAACATCGACGAGCAGGTCCAGCTGGTCGAGAACTCCATCTCCCGGGGCGCCGACGGCATGGTCATTGCCGCCAACTCCTCCTCCGCTCTCAACTCGGCAATCGACCGTGCCCGGGCCGCCGGCATCAAGGTGATCACGGTCGACACCCGTGTCACCACCGAGTCCGAGGCGTTCATCGGGACCGACAACGTCAAGGCCGGGGTGCAGGCCGGTGAGAAGATGTGCGAGTTCCTGAAGGGGCTGGGCCAGAGCAGCGGGGCTGTGCTGGTCGAGTCGTCCGTGGCCGGCATCCAGTCGCTCGTCGACCGCGAGTCCGGTTTCCGGCAGGGCCTGGCAACCGGCTGCCCGAACATCGACGCTTCACTGCAGCGGTACAACAACAACGACATCAACACCGCGGCCTCTCAGGTCAACGACGCCCTGACCGCCAACCCGAACCTACGCGGCGTCTTCGCTGCAAACAACACCTCGGGGATCGGGGCCGCCCGGGCGGTCCAGGACAACAACGCCGCCGATCGCATCCCGGTGGTCGCCTTCGACTCCGACCCGCAGGAGAACGCGGCCCTCGAGGCCGAGACCATCGACGCCCTGGTGGTCCAGAACCCCTACTTCTTCGGCTACCAGGGGGTGGTGCTGGCCGCCATGGCGACGGTCGACCGCATCCCACCCCGGGAGATCGACCCGGGGGCAGTCGTGGCGACGAAGGAGAACATGACCGAACCCGAGGTACTGGCGCTCCTGGAGCCGCCCACCGCCGAAGCGGACGCGTGAGCGAGGCGGGAAGCGACCGAACCCCGGTTCTGGAGTTGAAGGACGTCTCGAAGGCGTTCGGGCCGGTCCAGGCATTAAGCAACGTCTCGCTGACGCTGTACCCGGGCCAGGTCCACTGCCTGGCGGGTGAAAACGGCGCAGGGAAGTCGACGCTGATCAAGGTGCTCACCGGAGCGATCACCCGGGACTCGGGAACCTTCGAGATCGAGGGCAAGCCGGTCACCACGCCAACCCCGGCCGCCCTCCGGGCTGCGGGGGTCCAGGCGGTGTACCAGGAGCTCAGCCTCCTCCCCCACCTCTCGGTCGAGGAGAACCTGTTCATGGGCCGGCTTCCATCGGCCAGAGGGTTGCTGAAGAGGGGCGAGCTGACCAAACGAGCCGCCAAGGCGCTGGCCGAGGTTGGGCTGACCGACCTGGACCCCGGCACCCTGGTCGAGCGCCTCCCGGCCGCGACGAAGCAGCTGGTGGAGATCGCCAAGGTCCTGACGGCCGAGACCGTGAAGGTGATCGTCTTCGACGAGCCGACCACCGCCCTCACCGAGGAGGAGTCGGCCCGCCTGCTGGACCACATCCGCCGCCTGAGGGAGCGCGGGGTCGCGATGCTCTACATCACGCACCGCCTGGAGGAGATGTTCGCCATCGGAGACTGGGTGACGATCCTGCGGGACGGCGGCCTGTCGCAGTCCGGTCCGATGAGCGGCTACGACGAGAACCGCCTGATCACCGCGATGGTGGGCAGGGAGATCAGCTCCCTCTACCCGCCGTCTGCCGAGTCCACCAAAACTCCGGTCCTCAAGGTCAGCAACCTCCGCCGGGTCGCCGGCGGCCCTGCGATCAGCTTCGAGCTGAACCAGGGCGAGATTCTGGGGATCGGCGGGCTGCTGGGTTCGGGTCGGAGCGAGCTGCTCTTGTCGATCTTCGGCGCCGACCCGATCGTAGAGGGGGAGATCGAGGTCGCCGGCAAGAAGGTTCAGCCCCGGGGGCCTAGGACGATGATGAGCGCGGGCATCGGGCTGCTCACCGAGGACCGCAAGGTCCTGGGCATCCTTCCGCAGCTGTCGATCCGGGAGAACGTCACGATCGCCAGCCTGCGCCGCGGGTCCCGCAAAGGCCTGCTGCCGGGCAAGGAGCAGGCGGACGAGGCAGACCGTCTCCTGGACAGCCTGCGCCTCAGGGCCGGCTCCTACGAGCAGCCGGTCTCCACCCTCTCCGGCGGCAACCAGCAGAAGGTCCTGCTCGCCCGCTGGCTCCTCACCAAGCCCAAGGTGCTGGTGTTCGACGAGCCGACGAAGGGCATCGACGTGGGGGCCAAGGGTGAGATCTACAAGATCATCGGCGACCTGGCGGCAAGCGGGCTGGGCATCATCGTCGTCTCCTCCTACCTGCCCGAGCTGCTGGGCCTCGCCGACCGCGTCCTGGTGCTGCGTGGGGGCGCCGTCAGCGGCGAGCTGGGCCGGGCGGCATCGGAGGAAGACGTTCTGCGACTGGCAAGCGGCCGGGGGCAGCCCGCCGGGGAGGTGGCCTAAGTGAAGTTGATGTGGCGTGAAGACATCCCTACTACAACCATCCGTTCCCGGCCCACCGAAACCACAGTCGAGATCCAGGGCGAGAAGGTCCCGGGAGGCGCCGAGGACGTCGAATCCGCCGAGGCCGCCCCTGTAACCCCGTCCGGCCACCGGGTTCTCCGGCTCTCGGACATCGCCGGCCGGGAGAGTGGCGGCCTGATGGTGCTGCTGGTGGCGGTCGGCGCCCTGACCCTGGCCAGCGAGGAGTTCCTGACCGCCAGCAACCTGTCCAACCTCGCCCGCCAGGTAGCGATCTTCGGCATCCTCGCCGTCGGCCAGCTTCTGGTGATCCTCACCTCCGGAATCGACCTTTCCGTCGGCTCGGTGCTGGGCCTGTCGGGCGCGGTGACCGCCCAGCTGCTGGTAGCCGGCGTGCCGGTTCCGATCGCGATAGTCGTCGGCATCCTCCTGGGCGGGGCTCTGGGCCTCGTCAACGGCCTGCTGGTCACCAAGGCGAAGCTTCCGCCGTTCATCGCAACCCTGGGTATGCTCGGCATAGCCCGGGGGGCGGTCCTGGTCATCACCAAGGCGAACACCATCCAGCCGCTTCCCGAGGGGTTCCAAGAGATTGCGAACGGGACGATATTCGGCATCCCCAACCTGCTCCTCATCGCCGCGGTGGTCACCGTCGCCGTCCACTTCGTCCTCACCAGGACCGTGTTCGGGCGCTACATCTACGCCGTGGGGTCCAACCCGGAGTCGGCCCGGCTGGCCGGTGTGCCGGTCAGGCTGGTGCTGGTCTCCGTCTACGCCATCTGCAGCCTCCTGGCGGGACTGGGGGGTGTCCTGCTGGCTTCCCGGCTGGGTGCCGGCATCCCAACTGCGGGGACCGGGTTCGAGCTGCAGGCCATCGCGGCCTGCGTGATCGGCGGCGCCAGCCTTTTCGGTGCCAAGGGCAGCGCACTCGGCGCCGCCGCAGGCGCGCTGATCATGGGCGTGCTGACCAACGGCGGGAACCTGCTCAACATCCAGGCGTTTTACCTGCAGATCGCGATCGGCGTCCTGATCCTGGTGGCGGTCGGGTTCGACCAGCTGAACAGCCGCTCCTCCGCCCACTCATGAGGGTGCCGGTCTGACCGCGACGCCCCGTCCCCTCTACGGCGGGATCGAGCTGGGCGGCACGAAGGTGATCTGCTGCGCCGGCCACTCGGGCGAGGAGATCGTCGACTCCGATCGGAGCCCCACCTCGACCCCGGACCAGACGATGCGCTGGGCCGTGGGGCGCCTGGAGGCGTTTCAGCAGGAGCACGGCCATCTGGACGGCATCGGGATCGCCGCCTTCGGGCCCATCGACCTTCTGCCCTCCTCCCCGACCTACGGGAGGCTGCTCAACACCCCGAAGGCCCAGTGGTCCGGCGCAGGCGTCATCGACCCGGTCAGGCGGTCGTTCGACGTGCCCATCGGCCTGGCCTCCGACGTCGAGGGGGCCGCTCTGGCCGAGGGCCTGTACGGCGCCGCCCGGGGGGCGGGGACATTTGTCTACATCACGATCGGCACCGGGATCGGGGCCGGGGTGATAACGAACGGCCGGCCGGTCCGGGGGGTTCTGCACCCCGAGATTGGGCACATCCCGGTCCCCCGGCAGCCGGGCGACGCCTTCCCCGGCGGCTGCCCGTTCCACAGCGACTGCCTCGAGGGTATGGCCAGCGGCCCGGCCATGGCCGGACGGTGGGGACGGCCGGCCGAGGAGATGTCCGGCGCTCTGCGGGACAAGGCGATGTCGATGGAGGCTGCGTACCTCGCTGCGGGTTTGAGGACGATAGTCCTGGCCTTCGCCCCCGAGCTGGTGGTGGTAGGCGGCGGGCTGGGGTTGACGCCCGGCCTGCTGCCCAGGCTGCGCAACGCGCTGGAGGCGAGCCTGGGGGGATATCCCGGGCTCGACACGTTCACCAGGCCCGGCTTTCTCCGGGCGGCCAAGCTGGGTGGAATGGCCGGTCCGGGCGGCGCCCTGGTGCTCGCGCAGCGGGCTCACCGGCATAATCCCCGCGCCGAAGCGCCGGTTGGAGAATAATGCGAGACCTTGGTTTTGCGTTCCCGGCACCGAAAGGACGACAATTTCCCACATGAATGAAGAAGAGCGTTTTCAGGCCTACCTGATGAGCAAGGACCCGCAGGGAAGGCCCGTGTGGGCACCCGACCCGAATGAGGTCGTCAAACCGCCGATGAACGAGCGGCCGATGATGAACTTCATCAAGGCATTCCTCCACATCGGCGACCGCCCCTACTAGTCGTCGATCGCCTGGTAGACCGAAGTCCAGAAGTCCTCGTAGATCCCTGAGGGGAACACCTCCACCTGGGTCATGAGCAGGGCGTGCAGGTTCTCGGTGGGGTCGGCGTACCAGGACGTCCCGGTGCCCCCGTCCCAGCCGAAGCGCCCGGGGACCGACGCAATGTCGTCCCGGCGGGTGACAATCGAGACCCCGAACCCCCAACCCCGGTTGTCCCAGAACCCCGGGAAGAACGGCGATGCGGCCTTCTGCGCCCGGGTGATGTGGTCCGTGGTCATCGTCTCGACGCTCGGCCTCGCCAGCAGGCGCCCGCCCGGGCAGCGGCCGTTGTCGAGCATCATCTGTCCGAACTTCGTGTAGTCCTGGGCGGTCGACGCCAGCTCCATTCGCCCGATCCAGCCGCCGTCCTTCAGGTCGTCTTTGTTGGCCTTCAGCTTCCCGGCCGACTGGCTGAACCGGTAGGAGCCGGCCAGTCGCTCCATCTTGGCTTCGGGGACCGTGAAGCTTGTGTCGGGCATCTCCAGGGGGTCGAATATGCGATCCCTGAGGAAGTCCTCCAGCGACATGCCCGAAGCCCGGGACATCAGCACCCCGAGCACCGCAAACGAGGTGTTGTACATCCACTTCTCTCCCGGCTGCGCCATCAGCGGGAGCGACCCCAGGCGGCGGATCCACTCGTCGGGCTCCAGGGCGGAGTTCTCCGGTCCGATGGTGCCTATCTCCTGCTCGACGACCGCCTCGACGATCGGGAAGTGGTCGGAGGGCTCCATGATGCTGCCGAATCCCATGCGCTGGGTGAGCAGGTCCCTCAGGGTGATCGGCCGCTCTGCCGGCACGGTGTACTCCAGCGGGCCGTCGATGAGCTTGAGGACCTTGCGGTCGGCCATCTCGGGGAGCAGCCGGTCGACGGGCTCGTCCAGACCCAGCTTGCACTCCTCCACGAGGATCATGGCCCCGACTGCGAACACCGGCTTGCTGAGCGAGGCGATGCGGAAGATGGTGTCGCTGGCCATGGGGCCGCCGTCCAGCGATTTGGACCCGAGGGCGTCGAAGTGGGTCTCCCCCCGCCTGCTCACCATCGTGACCAGACCCGGCAGGTCTCCCCGCTCGACATAACCCGACATGACGTCGTGCATCCTTCGAAGCCGCACCTCCGACAACCCCCCACCAGCCATTCGCAACCTTTCTTCACGCCCGTTCGTACCGTCCCAACCTAACCGGACTCGGGCGAATTACCGGTCATTCCCGGTCAAGTCCTTCCAGGAACCGGCCGGCGAGCCACTCGGTGACGGCCCGCGCCCCCGAGGCGTTGAACAGCTCCCGCTGGCGTTCGGCCCCGCTGTTCCCGGCGATCTGCCGGGCGTGTGCCAGGTGCTCGGTCCCGCCGAGACGGGCGGCCGCCGGACCGATCAGTTCGAGCAGCTCGTCGATGGAATCCGCAACCGGCCGCAGTTCCCCGGTCTCCAGGTCGATCAGCGTCGCCTTCATGCCTGCGTGCAGGGCCGACCAGCGGTTTTCGTTGATCTGCCAGCTGGGGACGGTTGCCGGGAGGTCGCCGGCGTCGAACCGATCCGCCAGCCAGGCAGCGGTCCCCGCCGCCACCGCTCCTATCGCCAGTGCCTCCTGCAGGGTGGTCTGGCCGTCGGGAACCCGGATCTCCAGGGTTCCCAGGGCCCCGTGGAGCCGCATCTCCCACCACCACTCGGCGGGCCGGCCCATACGCTCCCGCTCCATGCCCCAGTTGAGGGCGTAGGCGTACTCGTCGAAGCTCTCCAGCGGCGGCGGCACCCCCATGCGGGGCAGCATGCCGGACAACAGCGGCCGCATCGAGGCGAGCGTGGTGTCCCGCCCGCCGTAGATCGGGGAGTTGGCGGCCAGGGCCGCAATCTGCGGGAGGTAGGAGCGCATGGCGTTGTACACCGCCAGCGTCTTGCCGGGCCCGCCCAGCCCGACGTGCAGGTGAAGCCCGCAGACCAGCTGCTGGCGCACGACGTCGCCGTACTTTGCGAGAAGCCTCTCGTACCGCTCGCCGGCGTTGACGACGCCGAAGCGGTCGCCGAACGGGTGGACCCCGGCGATGGCCGGCCGAGCCCGGCCGCCCATGTGGGCGGCCAGCAGGCGGCGGCACTCGGCCAGCTCCATGGCCAGGGCGTCGAAGCTGGTGGCGGGGCGGCTGGCGATCTCCACGTGGGCCGCGGGCAGCTCGGCCTTGAACCTGTCGTCGAGGCCCGCGAGCAGCTCGACCCCCCGGGGCAGCAGGTCCAGGGTTTCCGGGTGGAGCACCATGATCTCCTCCTCCAGCCCGAAGGTGGTCCGGCCGGAGTCGACAAACCGCTCCGCCAGGGAATCGCCGGTGATCGGCGACGGCCACTTAGAGATCACGGATTAGCCCGGGCGGGTTGGGGGAACGGTAGCCGCGTGAGATTGATGAGACTGCCGGGAGTGCACCGGCCCGTGAGCGACACCTGGATGCTGGCCGCCGCGATGCGGGCGGAAGGCCTGGCCGGCAAGAGCGTCGTCGACCTCTGCACCGGAACCGGCGCTCTGGCCATCAGCGCCGCCAAGGGGGGCGCGGCGTCGGTGTCGGCGGTCGACCTGACCTGGCAGGCGGCCCTGTGCGCCCGGGTCAACTCGAAGGTCAACGGGGCCCGCGTGGAAGTGCTGCGGGGCGACCTGTTCGGTCCCCTCGGAGGGAGAAAGTTCGACATCATCGTTTCCAACCCTCCCTACATCCCTGCCGAGTCCGACGAGCTGCCGCGCCGGGGACCGAACATCCCCCTCGACGCCGGCTGCGACGGGCGGGCGCTGCTTGATCGTATCTGCCGGGAGGCGCCGGCCCACCTCAATCCCGGTGGAGCGATCCTGGTTGTCCACTCCTCGATCTGCGGCACCGAGCGGACGGTGGAGGACTTCGCCCGCTCCGGCCTCTCCCCCGAGGTGGTCGTCCGGGAGCCCGGGAAGCTCGGACCGGTGATGACCGCTCGAGCCGAGATGATGCGGGAGCGCGGCCTTCTGGGGGACGAGGACCTCGAGGAGATCGTCGTGGTCAGAGGCCGGCTCTCCGAGCGTCTGGTGGGCAGCCCCTAGGTTTCGTCAGCCGCCCAGCCGGTCGTAGGGCAGCGGGTTGGCCGGGGCCTGTACCGACACCTTCGAGTTCGGTTCCGTCAGCTTCAGCTCCAGCACGAAGTTGACCCCGGTGAAGCCCTCCAGCGCCTGCTTGAACGCCTCTGGAGGGTCCTTGCCGAGATCCATAGTCACCAGCAGGCTCCGCAGTATCCGGTCGTCCTTGCCGGTGACCATCGTCAGCTCGGCGTCTTCGACTGCCTCCTTCAACAGGTCGGCGTCCTCGCCCTCGATCTCGGGACGGTCTGCGCCGCCGTACTCCCGGGCGATGCCCAGCATGTCGTTGACCGCACGGACCACATCGAGCTCGCCGGTGATCGTCTCCACGTCTGACTCGTCCTCGCTTGCGACGACCTCCGAGTCGGGGACCCACTTGTCCAGTTTGAGCCCGGAGAACGGGCCTTTGCTGCCTGCGTCCTCGGAACCCTGCATCGACCCCACCCGGTCGTCCGGGAGCCGGTAGAACTGCTCTCCTCTCTTCAGGAAAGCGGCCTCTCCGGTCGACAAAAAGCCGAAGGTGTTCTCGGTTGTGCCGGCGAAGCGGGTGTAGGTGAGGTCGGCGACCGGCAGCCCCTCCCCTTCCGGCATGGAGAACGGGCCCTTGAGCTCGAAGCCGACCCTCTGGCCCTCGGCCG
>DASTUJ010000122.1 GCA_035759705.1 Actinomycetota bacterium
ATCAGCGCCGCAGTCCCAAAGGAGGTAACCGCGTACTCCTTCAGCATCCTGAAGGTCCGGTTGATCGATACAAAGCCCAGATTCTGCTTCGGGGTGACCGCCGGTGGGACCATCTTAGAGCTCCTGGTTCGGTTGGCTGAATGGTGCCGGGAAGAAGTCTAAGCTCCTACAAGCCGCCCCAGCTTTTTCTTCGCGATATACGCTAGCTGCACGATGGCGCCCAGAACCGTACTGCTCCTCGAGGACAACCCTTCCGTGCGCGAGCTGATCAAGGTCCTCCTAGAAACGGAGGGCTACGCAATCATCGAAGCCAGTGACGGCCAGGACGGTCTGACCAAAGCCGAGGAGCTGAAACCGGATCTGATGATCCTCGACCTCATGATGCCGGGGATCGACGGGGAGAAGGTGCTGAGAACAATGAGGCGGCACTCGAAGCTGTCGAAGGTGCCGGTTCTGGTGGTGAGCGGCAAGTACGAGTCGCTGGACGCGCTGCGCAACCTCATCGGCCACGAGAACATCTTCCCCAAGCCGTTCGAGCCCTCCCGGATGCTCGACCGTATCGGGGAGCTGATCGGGTACCCCGACGATGCGTGAGCGTGTAGGGATGTGACGTGGCTTCCTACGCAGTAAACAAGCAAGCGGTGGCAAAGGCGAAGACGTTGATCGAGGCGCGCCAGTACGTTCTCAACAGCAGTTGGGGCGACGTGCAGCCCACGGCAGAGGACGAGAACCGCTTCCTCGAATCGCACTCGTGGGAGGAGTATGCCGCCTGGCACCTCGGGCTCACCGAAGGGGCGAACGACGAGACCAAAGCTCGCCACGCCTTCGTCTACGGAGACTTCCGCCGGGTCCACCGCACCGCTCTGATCGCCTGCGTCTACCGGGCGGCCGAGTGGCGGCACAAGGAGGTCGAGCTGGCCGCGCACGACCTGCTCCAGCTGCTCGACAAGAAGAGCGGCTAGCTAGTCCCGGTTCAGGGGCTCCAGGAAAAGCGCCACGCTGGCGGTGAAGCCGTGCAGGAAGTTCTTCCCACCTATCGGACCGATCTCCCCGCCGCAGAACATCCCCGCTACGGGAAGCCCCGGAACGCTGTCCCGCAGGGCGGTCACATCGTGGTCGGGGGAGCCGAACAGGTTGGAGCCCCGCCCGTTGCAGGTGAACAGCAGAGCGCCGGCCGGGTCACGTCCATCGGTCTGGCTGAGCTTCTCGGTCAGCATTCCTTTCAGGTCGGCGTCGGCGGTTTCGGCGTCCCGGACCTGGAACTGAACGGTCTGGCCCACCGTTATTACGTCGCCCACCGAGATGGCGCCGGTCTCCGGATCGGCCTGAAGCACCGCCCGGATCAAAAAGTCGCCCGGCTCGGGGTCGAGCTTGCGCTCGTCGATGACCACTCCCAGGTGCAGGTTGTGGGCGGCCCGGGCCCGCTCTTCCCGGGTCATCCTCGACATGATGTCCTTCAGGCGGAACAGCGGAGGTTTGCCCCCGAGCTGCTTGATGATGTTGCCACGGGCCTCGGTGACGATAAAGGGCTCCCCGATGGGCTTGCAGCCCTGCGACACCAGCGGAGCTATGTCGACCGCCCCGCCGACCTGGACGCCGACCGCTCCCTCCCGCAGGACCCGGCCTCCGGCAACCAGTGCGATCTGCCCGGCGCCGGCGCCGCTGGCCTGGCCGCCGAAGACCGGCAGGCCGGGGGAGTTGTCGTTCAGGCTCTGGAGCAGGTGCTGGGTGGGAAAGGTGTAGGGGTCGGCAAGTAGGAAGACCGACTTGATGGTGTCCTCCAGGATCGGGAAGCCGACCAGGGCCTGCCCGTCGGCGGTCTGCTCGAACGAAAGAGTGAAGGGCACCAGGACGGCGCCCGGCAGGTGGCCGACCCAGAAGCCGACCGCCGGGCCCTCCTCGACCTCCCGCTCCTCGCCGATCGTGGCCTGGGTGGTGCAGCCGAGCAGGATTCCGTCCCCCATGCGGGGCGCCAGCGTTGAGACGATCTCGTCGACCCCGGGGCCGTGGGCCGACGAGACGAAAACGAACGCCAGGTCCGGGGAGTTGCCCTCCAGCGCTGCGATGGCGCGGTCGAAGACCTCATTGGCAGCTTCCACCGGGTTTTCGTTGGTTGAGATGGCGGATCCGATCTTGATCATTTCGTCCCCTTCGTCCCGCCATGCTCCGTTTCCAGGCCGCCCTCGGTCATGCTGCGGACGTCGAGGGCCCGGTCGATTTCGTCCTCGGTCATCAGGCCCATTTCGAGCACGGTCTGCTTAAGGGTATTCCCACTTTCGTACGCCCGTTTGGAGACCTGGGCCGCTGCGTCGTACCCGATCGCCGGAACCAGGGCCGTCACCAGCACCAGGCTGCCGAACAAAAGGTCGGAGCAGCGCTTCTCGTCGGCTTCGATGCCCTCCACGCACTTGGAGGCCAGCAGCTCTGCGCCGGTGCCCAGAGTCTCGATGGAGAACAGCAGGTCGTGGGCCATTAGAGGCATCATCGTATTCAGCTCGAAGATGCTTCCGAGACCGCCCAGCGTGATGGCCGCGTCGTTGCCGATGACCTGGGCCGCCACCTGGATCACCGACTCGGGAATCACCGGGTTCACCTTGCCGGGCATGATGCTGGACCCGGGCTGGAGGCTGGGCAGCTTGATCTCGCCGATACCGGAAGCCGGGCCGGAGGCGAGCCACCGAAGGTCGTTGGCGATGCGGGCGACAGAAATCGCAGCCGCCTTGAGGGCGCCCGATGCGGCGACCACGGCATCCCGGGCGCTCTGGGCCTCGAAGTGGTTGGGTGCCTCCTTCAGGGGCAGCCCGAGTCTTTCCGCCAGCAGGGCGATGGCCTTCGGAGCGAACTCCGGGTGGGCGTTGACGCCGGTCCCGACTGCGGTTCCGCCGAGGGCCAGTTCAAATAGGTGTTTCCGGCTGTCCTCGACCCGGGCGATTGAGTGTGCGATCTGGGAGGCGTAGCCGCCGAACTCCTGCCCGAGCCGCACCGGCGTTGCGTCCATCAGGTGGGTGCGGCCGGACTTCACGATGCCGTCGAACTCCTGGGCCTTCGCCGCCAGCGCCCCCTGCAGGCGGGTCATACCGGGCAGCAGCACCTGGTCGATCGCCAGGAGGGCCGCTATGTGGGTGACCGTGGGAATCACGTCGTTCGACGACTGGCACAGGTTCACGTGGTCGTTGGGGTGCACCGGCTTCTTGGCCCCCAGGTCGAAGCCGAGACTGCTGTTGGCCAGGTTGGCGAGGACCTCGTTGGCGTTCATGTTGGTCGAAGTTCCGGAGCCGGTCTGGAAGACGTCTAGAGGGAAGTGGGCGTCGTGGTCGCCGCGGATGACCTCCTCGGCGGCTGCCAGGATGGCGCCGGCCGGCTCCTCGTCCAGCAGCCCGAGCTCCTGGTTCGACCGGGCCGCGGCCCATTTGACCAGCCCGAGAGCCATCAGAAAGCGGCGGCCGAAACGCCAATCGGAGATCGTGAAGTTGTCGACAGCTCGCTGGGTCTGGGCGCCATAGAGGGCGTCTGCAGGGACCTCCACCTGCCCCATGCTGTCCGATTCGATTCGCTTGTCGCTCACGGCTTGATCTTAGTGCCCTGTCGGTCAGCTGGTCGGAGGAATAGGCCGCGTGAAGTTAGAGGAGGGAGCCCGCTAAGAGACGAAGCGCCCGAGAACCCAGCTTGGGGCCACCTTCATCTTTCCAGACACCCTCAGTTTGAATCCCTAGCGTCCGCTGGCAGTCTCAAAAACGAAGGTATATGAGACTGCCTGCTCTGTAGCAGACCGGCGCGGATCCTAGACCCGGCGGCGAAAATGGGGTCGGAATCCAAATGTCAAGGGGACTGCCCCTACGCTAGTAGGGGAGTAGCCCTACCATTTGCGTCCAGGAAACTTTTATTAGAACTTCTTGCAGCAATTGGCATTTTCCGTGCCACTATGGCTACGGAGGCTTCCCTGTAGGCCCACAACAGAATAGGAAGTCTCCCATAAACTCACTGCCCTCAAAGCGTCGCCGGCGGCTACATTCCGCTCGAGCAAGTTCCCGGGCGGCCGTCCAATCAAACCGTCGCCCCCAAGCGTTTCATGTGCCAAGTGGCCCTATTTCACCTGCCATATGGCCCTGGTTCTTCCGAAAGTTCCCAGGCATCCTTTAGTGGACGGACGGTAGTGCCGATAGGTAGGCCAGACAATCACTGGAACAGGGGGCGTTTTATGCCAAGGGTAATTTCGAGCATTAAATCGCGCGGACTGAGCCGTCGGGCGACACGCACGACGATCTTGCTGTGCCTGTTAATGTCACTTCTGGTGACGCTGGCTCCCTCGCCGGCCTCCGCCGCCGACTCAGGCGAGCCGATGAACATGCCCTCGCTCGACAACCTTCCTCCGGTGCAGCCGGCTGGCCCGATGGATCCGGCAATCACCCCGGACCTCGGCCCGCCGACGCCCGCTCAAAAGTGGGAACAGGGCAAAGAGATTCTCGCCAGGCGCACCGCGAACACCAAGACCTTCGCCGGAGACCTGCCCGGCTCGTACGAGACCAAGTTCTTCGCCGAGCC
>DASTUJ010000123.1 GCA_035759705.1 Actinomycetota bacterium
AGCCGGTCGGACACCTTCTGGCGGTAGGGCTCGATCGCCGAGATGATCCGGGCTCCGGCTTCGGGGGTGAAGCTGCCCGAGAGGCGAAAGGCGCCGTCGAGGTCGATCCAGTGCTTTAGGTAACGGCGCTTGTGGGCCCTTTCATGACGCTGCTCCTCGGAGGAGGCGGCGTGGCGGACCCGGGCGCACTCGGCCCGGAACTCCTCGAGCGAGGCGGCCTCGGCCAGGACCAGCAGACCCTCCTCGGATTCGGGGTCGAGGGCGGCCGCAAAAGCCAGGTCGATGACCTCTTCTTCGGTCAGCGCTCCGGAGCGGAAGGCCTTGTCGGTCTCGGGTAGCTCGGGGAGCAGGTCGGCGACCTCGAGCATGTGGCACTGGTGCGAGATGGTGGTGCCGGCAGTCGCGGCCATGAAGTGAGCGGTTGATTTGTGGTCGGTCTCGTACCAGGCCCTGCAGTCCACCAGCTGCTTTCCGGCAAGCGCCTTGGCTGCGTGCATCATCCTCTCGCCGACACAAAGCCTCTCGTACAGCTCCAGCGACTGGGCTCGGTCCAGGCCCGAGGCATCGAAGCCTTCGACGAGGGCCTGCAACTGGCTGAGGATGTTCTCCAACCGTTCGAACATGTGTTCGATTATAGGAAGGAGGGGTGACAGAAAACGGCCTGTGGTGAGGATCGAGTGGAAATTCCGAAATTCGCTCCGCCGGTTACGATGGCCGCGTGAGCCCCACCGAGAACACCAAAAACAACCGGCCCCTGATCTTCGGCGCCGGGCTGATCGTAATCCTGGCGCTGATCGCCTTCTTCGCTACCCGCAGCGACGACTCCGGCTCCGGGACAGAAGGAAGCGGCTCCGATGGGGGGGAGGACGTCGAACAGATTCGGCCGGTCACGGTCGACGGCCAGCCTCTTCCGCCATTCGACAGGGACGCCCCGGGCGGCGACCCGGCGGTGGGCCAAACCGCCCCGACCATCAAAGGCGCCGGCTTCGACGGGTCGGAGATCTCCATCGCACCCGGCTCCAACCCCAAGCTGGTCATCTGGGTTGCCCACTGGTGCCCGCACTGCCAGCGTGAGGTGCCGAGGATCGTCGAATGGTTGAAGGAATCCGGCACGCCGGAAGGGCTTGACCTGATAGTCGTCGCCACCGATGTCGATCCCAACCGGCCCAACTACCCACCGTCGGAGTGGCTCGAGAGGGAGGGACTGGACCTTCCCACGATGGCAGACGACGCCAAGCTCAGCTCCACGGACGCCATGGGCCTGACCGCCTATCCGTTTTTCGTGTTGCTCGACCCCGACAACAAGGTCCTGGCCCGCGACGGAGGCGAGCTCACGAGTGAACAACTGGATGGGCTCGTGGAGCTGGCGGGGACTTAGGCCGGACCAGGTCCGGACTGCAATTCCTTCGCGGCCGCCAGCTCGCGTCGGGCCTCGTCGATCTGCCACCGGGCCTCAAAGGTCTCGAAATCGTCGAAGACGTTGACCGGGGTTTTGAAGCACTCCATGAGCCCGGCGTCCTCGGAACGCAGGTAGAAGCGGTTCAACCCGTCGAAATAGGCGAACAGGTACCCGGCCTCCAGCAGCAGCGGCTCCCACTCGGAGTGGCTGGGAATCTGGGTATTCGGCTGCGTTGCTTCGACCACCACGCACCGGGGCCGCCATCTGCGCCAGTCGGCGCCCTGAATCACGCCGAGCTCGTGACCTTCCACGTCGATCGACATGAAGTCGATCTCGCCGGAGACGTGCTTCTCGCAAATCTCCGCAAGTGTCTTCACCCGGACCTCGTGCGTATGGTAGCGTCGCCCGGTTTCCGCGTGACGTTCGGCGTGCCGCTTGTCCAGGGTCGAAAGGGCCCAGTGGCGCTCCTCGAATTCGTAGAACTCCATCGAACCGGGTTGGAAGGACAAAGCCACGTTCAGGTTGACGTCCTCCGGCCGGGCGGCCTGCAGCAGCGTGAACAGTGACCTGGTGGGCTCAACGTTGACCCCCCGCCACCCCTGGTCGTAGAAGTGTTTGGTAACGGACCCTCTCACGGGCTTACCCGCGCCGACATCAACGTAGAAGCCAGTTTCCTGATCCTTGAAGAGCCGGTTCAGCAGGACGTCCTCCCGGTTGTAGGCGTAGGAGATCATCTTTGCCTCGCCACCAGCACCAGCACGGTGATCAGCGCAAAACCCGACAGCGCCATCGTCGGGATCGTCAGGTACCCGAACCGCACGAGCAGGATTGCGCTGCACGGGTTGTCCGGGTCGCAGCTTGCGGCCCCCTCCAGCTCCGGGAAGCGCTCCAGCAGGACGTGGTAGGCAGAAATCAGGCCCCCGATGACCGTCAGCGGCAGCACGTAGGCCGCCACCCGGTTGTCCTTCCGCAGCAGGGCCACCAGCAGGACCGGGACCAGCGGGTACATGGCGATCCGCTGGTACCAGCACAGCTTGCACGGAAGGTAGTGCGCCACCTCCGACAGGTACAGGCTCCCCAGAGTGCAAACCAGGGCCACGGCGAACGCCATCGCCACAGCGTTGGGGCCGACCGACTCCCGCAGCGCATCCCCGGCCCGCCGCAGCGCCGGAGCCCGGCGTCCGACCCACAGGACCAGCGCCACCAGCACGCCGGCCTGAGCCACCAGAGCGAGCAGCGCCAGGAAGAGAGTTACGAAGCTGACCGACACCCGCTACTCGGTGACGTAGATGGTGACGCCGTGCGGGGTGGCGCTCAGGCCGACCCGCGGATGGTCGTGGACCGGCCTGGACCCCACTTCGTAGTCGAACACCAGGACGTGCGAACCGTCGTCCACCGGGTAGCCGGTGACCTCGATGCTGTCCGGGTTGGAGGCTGCAATCCGGGTCCACAGGTCCCCCCGGTGGAATCCCTGGACGAAGCGTGCCTGGACCTCGGGACGGTTCTCGTCGGTCCAGTCGATGTCCCGGGCGGCGACGATCCACAGGTCGCCCTCGCCGCCCAGCACCCGGGCCAGCTCGTCGCCGGGGCGCGCAACGATCATTCTTTCGACCTGGTCTCTTAGGCGGTCGCCCGGGGTAGTCATAGTGGCCGGTGCGCTTCAGGCTCCGAGTAGCTTGGCGGCGGCCAGGGTGTTCGACATCAACATCGCAACCGTCATCGGCCCGACTCCGCCGGGGACCGGCGTGATCGCTCCCGCCACCTCGACCGCCGACGCGTAGTCGACGTCGCCGCACAACTTGTTGTTCTCGTCCCGGTTCATCCCGACGTCGATCACGGTCGCCCCCGGCTTGATCATGTCCCCGGTGATGTACTTGGTGACCCCGGCGGCGACGACCAGGATGTCTGCCTCCCGCGTGTGGGCCGCCAGGTCGGCGGTGCCGGTGTGACACAGCGTGACGGTCCCGTCGGCCGGTAGCTTCTCGGCCGGATTGAGAGGGTTCGGTGGACCGTTCTTGAGCGACAGCAGGATCGACAGCGGGCGCCCCACCAGGTTCGACCGGCCGACCACGACCACGTTGGCGCCCTTAACCTGCGCTCCGGTATGGGCGAGCAGAACCTGTACTCCCAGGGCGGTGCAGGGCACGAAGCGCGGGTTTCCCTGGCTCAGCAGTCCGGCGCTCGCCGAAGTCAGCCCGTCGGAGTCCTTGCGGTAGTCGATCAGCTCGACCGCACTGATCGCGTCCAGCCCCTTGGGGAGCGGAAGCTGCAGCAGGATGCCGTGGACCGCGGGGTCCTCGTTCATCCGGCGGATGGTGTCGGCGACCTCGGCCTGCGACGCCGTCGCCGGCAGCCGGTGGACCCAGCCGTTCATGCCTGCAGCAACCGCGGCCTTTTCCTTCGAGCCGACGTAGACCTGGGAGGCCGGGTCGTCGCCGACCAGGATGGCGGCCAGCCCGGGCGTGATGCCGGTGGCGGCTTTAAGCTCCTCGACCCCCAGCCGGACCTGCTCCTTGACTTCGGCAGAGACCTGTTTGCCGTCGATGCGAATTGCGGTCAATGCCGGAAGTGCCTTTTACCGGTGAAGACCATCGGGACCTTGTGTTTGTCGGCCACCGCAATGACCTCGGAGTCCCGGATCGAGCCTCCGGGGTGGATGACCGCACGGGCCCCCGCCTCGATCGCCGCCTCCAGGCCGTCGGGCATCGGGAAGAAGCCGTCGGTGGCGCATATTGAGCCCTTGGCCCGGTTGCCGGCCCGGCGGGCGGCCAGGTCGACCGCGTCCACCCGGCTCATCTGCCCCGCACCGACGCCCACCGTCTGACCGCCCTTGGCGAACACGACGGCGTTGGACTTCACGTGCTTCACGACCGCCAGGCCGAACAGCAGGTCGTCCCAATCCTCCTCGGCCGGCTCGTAGCTGCCGGCGACGATCATGTCCTCACGCTTGTCGTTGCGCGGCTCGTCGACCTTCTGGAGCAGGTAGCCCTCGGCGGCCGACTTGACCTCGACCTGGTTGGCAAACGGCTTGGGCGAAAGCAGGATCCGCAGGTTCTTCTTCGCCTTCAGAGCCTCCAGCCCCTGCTGGGTGAAGCCGGGGGCGATGACGATCTCGGTGAAGATCTCGGTGACCCGCTTGGCTGCGAACCCGTCGATCGGGCGGTTGGCGGCGACGATCCCCCCGAAAGCCGACCTCTCGTCCGCCTCGAGGGCCCGCATGTAGGCGTCCTCGACGCTCTTGCCGGTCGCCACGCCGCACGGGTTGGTGTGCTTGATGATCGCCACGGCCGGCTGGTCGAACTCGTTGACCAGGCGCCACGCGGCGTCGAAATCCAGGAGGTTGGTGTACGACATCTGCTTGCCCCACAGCTGCCGCCAGCTGGGGGTGGAGGAGGAGTAGAACGAGCCCTGCTGGTGCGGGTTCTCGCCGTAGCGCATCTCGTTCTGCCGTTCGAGCTTCAGGAACATCTTCTCGGGGAACTCGCCCGAGCGGCCCATCCACTGGCTGATGGCCACGTCGTAGGCCGCGGTGTGGGCGAACGCCTCGGCGGCCAGGGAGGCCCGGGTCTCGTCCGAGATGCCTCCGGAGCGGCCCTTCATCTCCTCCAGGATCAGCTCGTACTTGTCCGGGTTGACCACCACGGCCACCGACTTGAAGTTCTTGGCCGCCGCACGCACCATCGCCGGCCCGCCGATGTCGATGTTCTCGACCGCCTCGTCGTCGGTCACCCCCGCCTTCTCGATGGTCTTGCCGAACGGGTAGAGGTTGCAGACCACCAGGTCGATGGCGGTGATGTCGTTGGCCTTCAGCTGTGCCAGGTGCTGGGGTTTGCGCCGGTCCGCCAGGATCGCCCCGTGGATGCGGGGGTGCATGGTCTTGACCCGGCCGTCCAGCATCTCCGGCGAGCCGGTGACCTCGCTGACCGGTGTCGTGGGGATGCCCGCCTTCGCCAGCATGCGGGCGGTGCCGCCGGATGCGATGAGCGACACCTGCTGCTCGAGAAGCCCCCGGGCCAACTCCTCGATCCCGGTCTTGTCGCTGACCGACAGGAGGGCTCGTTTGATCTTCATGATCGAAGGATATCCTGCCCGGCCGGTGCGCGGCCTATTTCGCGAGGGCTGCGACGAGCCCGGCAACCTCGCTCGGATTGCGCCCGACCCGGACCCCTGCCGCCTCCAGAGCTTCGGCCTTGGCGGCCGCGGTCCCCTTGGAGCCGGACACTATGGCGCCCGCGTGGCCCATCCGCTTGCCGGGCGGAGCGGTGAACCCGGCGATGTAGGCGACCACCGGCTTTTTCATGTTCTCTGCGATGAAAGCCGCCGCCTTCTCCTCGTCCTCTCCCCCGATCTCGCCGATGAGCACCACAATCTCGGTCTCGGGGTCCTGCTCGAACCGGGACAGGCAG
>DASTUJ010000124.1 GCA_035759705.1 Actinomycetota bacterium
TGGTGGAACCGCCGACTCCTGCAAGCGCGTCGTTGATGGGAATGATCAGCACGACCAGCAGCGTGAATGCGGCCGCCAGCGCCAGTTTCTGCCGGGGGGTTCGGGCCGTTAGCAGGCTGGCTACTCCGCCTGACAGCGCCGGCTTCCGGCTGGGCCTTTTCCAGCCTTTCCCGCCACTCATGATGCCTACCTCCGTCGATTAACTACGCGCAAAAAGCAAGCAACCGGTCCGGGACTGGGAACCAAACAACAGGTAATCCCTGCCGGGTGCCTTAGGACAATAGCAAGATGCCCCTCCTGAAACTGCAACTTTGCGCTTAATCATTCGACTTCGCAATGATAGAGAGGGAAATATGGCCTACAAATCGGCTTTAGGCGACTCCTGCGTTGGCTCACCCTGCGAACGAAGGCGGCTTTACAACCGGCCGGCTCCCCTCAACACGTGTGCCCGTGTTCGTGATCGTGATCGTGGTGGTGATGATCGTGATCGTGGTCGTCGTGCCGGTGGTCGTGGCCGTGCGGCCGGTTGGCGAAGGCAACTGTTCTCTCAACATGGTCCCCGGCGGGCACCAGCCCCTCCCGGTCCAGGACCCGCTCCAGGGCGGTCAGCCAGCACCGGTAGTAGCTCCACTCCTCGCCCGGGTCGTGCTCGCGCTCCCACTCGGAGATTGTCTGGATCAGCTGCTTTCGAAAGTCCTCCCACTCCAGCTTCCCCCCGGCGTGAAGCGCCAGAGCCAGGCCGAACGCCCGGCTTTCCCAGGGGGCGCCGAACACCAGTTCGCCGTTGCTGCGGGGCGGCGCGGCCGGGCCGTCGACATCGAGTACCGCGGCCAGTGTGGAGGTCGCCATCTAAGCCCCCGGCGCGGCGACCTTCGCCACGCCCACCATCGCGTCACGGGTCACCAGACCGGCCAGGTCCTCCTCGCTCATGTCCTCGGTCCCCGCCGGCCGCTCGGGAAGCACCAGGTAGCGAACCTCGGAGCTGGAGTCCCAGACCTTGATCTCCACGGTGTCTTCCAGGTCCAGCCCCATCTCGCTCAGAAGGGTGCGCGGCTCCCGGACCATGCGCGACCGGTACGCCGGGTCCTTGTACCAGGTCGGAGGGAGACCCAAAACCGGCCACGGGTAGCACGAGCACAGGGTGCAGACGATCACGTTGTGGGTGTCGGGGGTGTTCTCCACCACGACGATATGCTCGCCCTGCGGCCCTTTGAATCCCAGCTCGGCGATCGACCCGGTGCCGTCCTCCAGCAAGCGGGCCTTGTACTCGGGATCGGTCCACGCTTTGGCTACGACCTTGGCGCCGTTCATCGGGCCGATGTCCTGCTCGTACATCTTGATGTAGGTATCCATGACCTTCGGGTCCACCAGGTTGCGCTCGACGAGGATCGCCTCGAGGGCCTCCGTGCGCAGCTCGATGGGAAGGCGGGATGCTTCGGTTTGAAAGGTCATGACGTTTCCTCCAGATACGACTCGTAAAGGTCGAAGTTCAAGGTGAAGTCCTCGGCGTCCGGACCCCAGAGCTCCCGGGAGTCGAAGACCACGTTGTAGACGTGCTGGGCGTTCTCGCCCTTGAAGTGGGCGTTGGTGTCCGGCAGCACCTGGGCCGGGTGAAGCGCCCGGACCGTCCCGGAGCGGCCTCGCACGTAGCGGGCAAGCCGGGTGTGGGTGGGCGGGTGTTCCAGCTTGGCCCGGACGCGGTCGCCGACCTTGAACTTCGGAGGATCCTCGATCTGGCGAATGGAACCCGCAGCCGTCGGCTTGTAGTCGGGCTTGTTCGGCTCGGGGGCGGGCGGCTCCTCGACGTCCTCGCCCTGCATCTTTCGGGCCCGGGCCTCTACCGCCCCGGGGGCGATGATCGCACTGTCGGTCAGCATGTTGATCGCACAGTTGAGCCAGCGGCCGTAGTAGCCGTCCTCCAGGTAGTCCAGCGGGTGCTGGCGTTCCAGCGCCCACCGGAAGGTGTCGAGGTTGGTCCCCGACACCCGCATCGACAGCAGCGCCATGGCGAAAGCCCTGCGCTCCCACTCCTCGTGAAAAGGCGGGTCGAACGGGTCACTCAGCTCGACCTTGCCAAAGGCCTGCATGCCCCCCATGTCAGCGATCGTATCCACGTCACACCTCCTGTTCGGTGACCGGCAGGCTCTCCCCCGCCGCAGCGGTCCTTCTATGCGCCCTCATCGAAAGCAGTCCGAGGGTTACCCCGGTGCAGGTCCACAGGACCGCCTGCCCCCCGATCGACGCCATTCGAAAATCCCACAACAAGCCGGAGGGAATACTGTCCGGTTTCACGGCAGGCGGCAGCGCGAAGAACGCAGTTCCCACCAGCAGAAGATAGGCCGCGGCGACGGTCAGGTGCCGGTAGTGCGCCGGCGTGCCCCTGGCCTTCAGCCGCCTGGCGACGGCCATCCCCAGAAAACACCCGGCGACCGAGACGAGCACCAGGAACAGGTAGCCGGCGGTGCGGATTCCGACCGTCTCCGGATCGCCCACGCCCGGAGGGTTCGCCGGGTACTTAAGGAAAGGCACGAGAAAGTAGGCGCCGAATCCGGCAAGCGCGATCTTCATCGACCGCTCCCACGGGGTGCCGCCCATCCGGCGGCTGAGGACGTAGAAAAGGATTCCGAGCACCCCGCCGACCGCCAAGCCGAACAGCCCGCTTGCCAGCACCATGCCGAGGTGCTGCTCACCGCGGGTGAAGACCTCTTCGCTTGCGTGACCGGCAGACGCAGCATGCTCCAGTCGGATCGCCCGGTCGATGGAAGGCTCGCCGGCTACGAGCAAGAACAGACCTGATGCCAGACCGCCGAGCAATCCGGCCCCCAACCCCCGGCCCAGGCTTGCGCCGGCGGAGTTGGCTCGAGCAGATGCGGCAGCCCGGGTCTTACGTGCCGGTCCGACCGCTTTGCCCAGCGACGGTCCGTGCGAGCTCACCGGCTGCTAGTGGCAGGCCATGGCCATGAAGTGGCGGCCGTCGTGGAAGAGCTCGTGCAGATAGTTTCCGGTGACTGCGGCTTTCCCGATGACCGGCTCGAGAAGCTGGCCCTGGTCGAATCCGATCGCAAAAACCAGAAGCGCCAGGAAGGCCATGACGAACCAGGTCCAGATCGGAATGGGGGGAAACTCGAGGGCTGCGGAATCCTGCATAACTCCTCCTCTCACCGGAATACCGATCACTATATTAGACGTCTCATTGACTTTGCTACTAGTTATTTGCGGCCTTGGCGACGGTTGTCGCGGCCCCCATAACCTCCGAGTAGATCTCGATGTGGCGGGCCGCGCACTCCTCCCAGGTGTAACGGGCGGCGATGCCGGGACCGCTCCTGCCGAGGCGCCGTCGGAAGTCCGGATTGTCGACCAACTTCGATATCCCGGCAGCGATACTGCCTGCGTCCCCGGGCGGCACCAGGACCGCCGTGTCGCCGGCCAGGTACTCACGGAACACCTCTATGTCGGTGGTCAAAACCGGCAGCCCGGCGGCCAGCGCCTCCAGCACCGCCAGCCCCCACCCCTCCTTGACCGAGGGGAAGACGAACGCATCGGCGGAGTGGTACCAGGCCGCAAGCTCCTCGTCGGAGACGGTCCCCAGCAGGTGGTAGTCGTCCCCCTCCTTCAGCCCCAGTTCGTCCGCCCGCTCCAGCGCTGCGTCCCGGTAAGCCGAGTGGTCACGGAACGAGTGGCCCCCGATCACGACGAGGAGCGGCGGGTTCTCCCGGCCGGCCTTCACCTCGGCCAGCGCCTCAAAAAGCTCCAGGCTCCCCTTGCGGGGCTCTATGCCGCCCACGGTCAGCAGTACCACCCTTTTCTCGCCCCCGACCCGGGATCGAAAGGGTAGCCCGTCGAAGCCGGCCGGCCGGGTGAACCGGGCGGCGTCGACCCCATTGGTCACCACCGTCGAGCCGATCCCGTACTGGTCGGTCAGGACTTCCTGCCAGTACCGGCTCACCACCAGGACGTGGTCCGGGTCCAGGATCGAGCGGTGCTGGCACTCGATGAGGGCCTGGGTGGAGAAGTCGTCGATGTGGTGGACGGTCCGCACGACCTCGATCTCGGGGTGCCGGTCCCGCACCGCGCAGGCGGCCCGGGCGGCGATGCAGTCCTGGGCGTGGATGATGTCGAACTGCCCCGGAACCACCTCGAGCAGGTGTTCCGCCAGCACGTGGACGCTGCGCATCACCTTGTCTTCCAGGGTTCCGTCGTTGTCGGGCGCCCGGCAGATGGTGAAGGGCACCGGGGTCGGGCGGGAGAACCCCTGCTCCGGGTCCCCGAGGGCGAAGATGTGAACCGGCTGCCCCTGAGCAACGAGGGATTCCGCCAGGTGGAGGGTGTGAACCGCCCCGCCCCTCGGGCGGGTCGAAAAGGTGACCATTGCCACCCTGGGTTGCATCAGCGGGGCCTTCATCAGTTGGAACGCAGCGCCATCCAGGCGGCCTTGGCGGGCTCGTCAGTGGGGTTGGCCCACTTGTGAAGCCGGTCGGTCCGGAAGTGCAGAGCATCGCCGGGACCAAGAACGTACTCCTCGCCGTCGATCTCAAAGGTGAGAGTTCCGCTCAGCATCAGAACCAGCTCCTCCCCCGGGTGCTCCATTGCCTTCGGCCCGCTGACTGCCAATGGCTCAACGGTGGCGATGGCGCCCGCCATGAAGAACAGGCCGTACGGACCGGTGATTCCCCTAAGGTCGAGGCCGGTCTTGGAGGTGAACACCTGGCGCTGCTCACCCGCGGGCGTGAAAACAACCGGCTGGGCCTCCTCCTGTTCCTCCACGAAGTAGGACACCGACCGGTTCAATGCTCCGGCGATTTTCATGAGCGTCGTGACGGTGGGAACCATGCCATTGCGCTCGATTTTGTGGATGGTTGCAGCCGAGACTCCGGACCGCTCAGCGAGCTGCTGGAGCGAGAAGTCCTTCTGCTTTCTCAGCTGCCGGATCTTTGGGCCGATGGCCGTAATCACGTCTTGCATTTATGCGATCTCCCCGCTTGGCACGGCACGATCTCCCGGTTAGACTTCGTCAAGTAGTAGATGCGCTGTGTAGAATAGTAAATTAATTTGCAGCTTTGAAGCTGGTTGGAGGTCTGATTATGGCCTTACGGATCGTTGTTGTGGGAGGCGGAGCTGCCGGAATCGGGGCGGCCGGAACGGCGCATACCATCGACCCCGACGCGTCCGTCACCGTCTACACCGAGTTCGAGGACGTCGGATACAGCCCCTGCGGCATCCCGTACGTCCACGGCAAAGAGATCCCGAAGTTCGAAAACCTCTTCCTCCAGGACAAAGCCTTCTACAAGAAGATGGGCCTGGACATCCACTACGAGACCCGGGTCAACTCGGTCGACCTGGAGAACGCCAAGGTCTCGGTCGAAGGCGAGGGGGACGTCTCCTACGACAAGCTGGT
>DASTUJ010000125.1 GCA_035759705.1 Actinomycetota bacterium
ATTACCAACCGAAGGCGAAATTGTAGGGAGGGCCACCGGTCGGAAGGTGGTTTATTGGCGAACCAAGGGTTTGTTTTCGCCGATGCGGGGTAGTGCTCGATCTGGCTTTGACTGCCAGTTGGGAAAGTGTTAATCTCCGCCGCTTCAGGGGTTTCCTTCGAATACGTCGCGGAGCGTAATTCCAGCCCCTGTTTTGCCCCCAAAGACTGGATCGATATGTCTGAAGACACTCAGGTAGTACCAGCTACACCCGCGCGCCGCGGCAGCAAGGACGGCGCCGCCGCTTCCAACGGAGCGCCCAACGCACCGTTCGACGCGAAGGCACTCAAAGAGATCAAAAAGGCCCTTATTGGCCAAAAAGCCGAGCTACAGGACCAGCTGCAGACGGAGGCCCAGGCCTTCAGCTCCAGCGAGTCGGAGGTCGCATCGGACATACGTTCCGATGAGAACCCCGCAGAGGCCGGAACCGCCACGTTCGAGCGTGAGAAGCACCTGTCGATCGCCAACAACGTCCAGGATCTGCTGGACAAGAGCTCCAAGGCGCTGGACAAGATCGCCCAGGGCTCCTACGGCATCTGCGAGGTGTGTTCCAAGCCGATCTCCCCGGAACGTCTGAAAGCCCTGCCCCATGCTCTAATGTGCATTGAATGCAAGAAGGCCGAGGAGCGCAGGTAGCGGAGCCGCAAACCAAGCGGACAAAGCTGGCTTTAGTCGGGATAGCGGCGGCGGTTGTTGTGGCCGACCAGGCCTCCAAGGCCTGGGCTCTGGCGGCTCTGGACGGCGGCCGGCGGATCCCGATTCTCGGCGACACCTTCGACCTTCGGCTGGTCTTCAACCCGGGAAGCGCCTTCGGGCTGTTCCGGGGGTCGACGGTGCTGATCGCCCTGGCGAGCGCGATGATCACGGTCGCAGTCTCGGTCTGGGCGATTCGCGACCCGCAGGTCCCGGCTACGGTGGGGCTGGTGATCGGCGGCGGAGTGGGAAACCTGATCGACCGGGCCTTCCGGGCCCCCGGGTTCGGGCGGGGCCACGTGATCGACTTCATCTACCTCTCGTTCTGGCCCACCTTCAACCTTGCCGACGCAGCCATCTGTGTCGGTGTGGGCCTGATGCTCCTGGAGGCAATGAGAGAGGAACGCGCATGAGTACCGTCCTGCAGGTCGAGGCCGAGGCGGCCGGGACCCGGCTGGACGTCTGGCTCTCCGAGGCAGCCGGCAAAGGCCGCACCGAGGTGCAGCGCCTGATCGCCGGGGGCCACGTGAGCGTAGACGGAGCGGCCGCCGCCAAGTCCCTGCGGCTGTCGGCGGGGCAGTCGGTGGAGATCACCGAGCCCGAGAAGACCCACGAGGAGATGAACCCGCCCGAGGTTCCCGTGCGTTACGAGGACGACCACATGGCGGTCGTCTCCAAGCCGGCGGGCCTGGTGGTCCACCCTGCCTCGGGCACCAGGGGGGCGACTATGGTCGACTCCCTCAAGCTCGTAATGCCCCTCGCCCCGGCGGCCGGCGACCACCGTCCGGGCATCGTCCACCGCCTGGACAAAGGGACCTCGGGCCTGCTTCTGGTCGCCAAGACCGACGAGGCGTACCACGGCCTTATCAAGAACATGAAAGCCAAACGGATCCACCGGACCTACCTGGCGCTGGTCCACGGCGAGCTGTCGCTGCCCCGGGGCCGGATCGAGGCGTCGGTCGGCCGGTCGACCAAGAACCCCACCGCGATGGCGGTCCGGCCGGAGGGCAAGCCCTCGGTCACCGAGTTCGAGGTCCTGGAGCCGCTCGGTGAGGTCAGCTACCTGCAGGTCGAGCTCCTGACCGGGCGCACCCACCAGATCCGGGTCCACTTCGCGCACATTCACCACCCGGTTGTCGGCGACACCACCTACGGCGGCGGCGCCGAACACCTGGCAAACGCCCTGGGCCTCACCCGGCCGTTCCTGCACGCCGCGGTACTCCGGTTCGACCACCCGTTGACCGGCGAGGAGATGAGGGTCGCCGAGCCGCTGGCTGCCGACCTGGAAGAGGCCCTGTCGCGGGCCCGCGGGAGAATGTCGGTTACATGAACGACGAGTCTGCGGAGGCGGGGGCCGAGGCAAAGACACGAGGGGAGCCGGGGGTGTTCCCGGCCCCGGAGCCCGAAGGCAGCCCGGTCGCCGAGTTCCTGGCCGCCATGCGCCGCCGCCCGGCCCTGACGATCTTCCTGTTCGGCCTGGTCCTGTTCGCCGGGGGGCTGGTGAGTGTGATCGGCAGCCAGATCCGGGGCGCCGGCGCCGAACTTCCGGCCGACGAGTCGAAACCGGGCCCCCAGTCGTCGGCCGGCGGCCGGGTCGGCCCGGCCCTCGGGGAGCCGGTAGGGCCGTACATCGAAAAGAAGAAGTCCACCCTCAGCGAACGGGCGAGGTCCGACCCCAGGGGGCCCACGCTCGGCATGGTGGTGTTCAAGGAGTACCGGACGGCAGGCCAGGTCGACGCCTTCCTCAAGGCCCGGAACATGGAGGCCCTGACCGCCCAGGTGCGGGTACCGGTGCGGGGCTTCCGGCCGTCGGAGGTGCCGCTGGAGAGCAAGTCGCTGGCCGACGCGGCGAGCGGCATGCGCAAGACCCTCAACCGCGAGCTGGAGTCGCTGGAGGAGATTGCCGGCCAGACTGAGGACCCGGCCTTCCGTTCGGTCTACACCAACGACGTCAAGCTCTACGAGGATGCGCTCGGCAAACTCACGACCGATCCGGCGACGATCTTCGCCGTGGTCGTCCGCTCGACTCACGCCAACCTGTCGACCGCCGCCCGGGCCGCCGAGGTCCGCTTCGTCGACCTGCCGGACGACCCCACCGCAACGCTCGAGGACACCACCTTCGCAGCCGTGATCCCGGAGGACGCCGAGACCGCCACCTTCGCCGTCTCGTAGGGCCCAGATCGGCTTTACAGTTGATGAGACAACTAAAGTCATCAATTGGAAGGATTACGTGGCGCTCGTCTCGATAACCGATCTGGTCAAGGAGTACCCCCTCGGCTCGGCAAGGGTGCCGGCCCTCAAGGGGGTTTCTTTCGATATCGAGGCCGGGACGCTCGTATCGGTCGTCGGCCCGTCCGGGTCCGGCAAGTCCACACTGCTCCACCTGATGGGCGGCCTGGACAACCCCACCAGCGGCTCGGTTGTGATCGACGGCAGCAACCTGGCCGAGCTGGACGACGCCGAGCTGACGATCTTCCGCCGGCGCCGGCTCGGCTTCATCTTCCAGTTCTTCAACCTGCTGCCGACGATGAAGGCGTGGGAGAACGTCGCCCTGCCCCGCCTGCTCGACGGCGAGAAGCTGAAGGACGTGCAGCCCCGGGCGATCGAGCTGCTGGAGAAGGTCGGTCTGGGTGAGAGGGTCGACCACAAGCCGTCGCAGCTGTCCGGCGGCGAGATGCAGCGGGTCGCCGTGGCCCGGGCGCTGGTCGCCGACCCCCTTCTGGTGCTGGCCGACGAGCCCACCGGCAACCTCGACTCCGCGTCCGGGCAGGCGGTCCTGGACCTTTTGCGCAGCATCGTCACCGAGGAGGGCCGCACCGTGGTGATTGTGACCCACGACGCCAAGGCCGCCTCCATGGCCGATAAGCAGGTCTCCCTGCGGGACGGCGTGCTGGCCCGGTGAACCTGTTCAACCTGCTGAACCTTCGCCGGTTCACCGAGCACCGCGCCCGAACCGCCCTTTCCATCTCCGGGATTGCGATCGGGTCGGCGCTCCTGGTGGCGGTCCTGGGCCTGCTCGGCTCGTTGACCGGGTCGGTGGAGGGGTTCATCCAGGACCTGGCCGGCGTGGCCGACCTGGAGGTCTCGGCGGTCTCCAACGAGGGGCTGGACGAAAGAATCTTCTTCGACATCGAGCAGACCGAGGGCGTGAAGGCGGCGATCCCGATGATCCGGTCCCGCGCGTTGATCGACAAGCAGCAGGTGATGGTCCTGGGCGTCGACCAGCGGGCCGAGCAGCTGGGAACCGACCTGGCCGAGGACCAGAGCGAGACCTTCGAGCGGCTGGCCAGCGAGCCGGGGATCCTGATCGGCAGGGGACTGGCCAACCGGACCGGGGCGGAGCGGGGCGACAAAGTGATGGTCTTCTCGACCGGGGGCGAAAAGGAGGTCCCGGTCGTCGGCGTGATCGAGGGCGAGGCGGGCCGGTTCAACGACGGGTTCTTCGCCCTGGCCCCCCTCCCGGTGGCCCAGCAGCTGCTCGGCAAGGGGCCGCGTATCGACTCGATCTTTATCCTGGCCGAGGAGGGGCAGTCCCTGGAGGGGCTCCGGCGTGACCTGTCCCGCCAGACCGGCAGCGGCGCCTTCGTCGACTCGCCTTCCGGGCGGGTGAGGCAGGCCCAGTCGTCGACCGCCTCCCTGAGGTTCGGGATGCTGATGGGCGTCAGCATCGCCGTGACGGTCGGCGCCTTCCTCGTCTACAACACCATGAGCATGGCGGCCCTGGAGCGGCGCCGGGAGATCGCCACGCTGCGGGCGCTGGGCGGCGCCCGAAAGCTCCTCCTCCGCAACCTTCTGTGGGAAGCCGCCCTCCTGGGGCTGATCGGATCGGCCGCAGGCAGCGTGATCGGCGTGATCCTGTCGGGCATCCTGGTCCGGTCGATCCCCGACTTCTACACGAACGGTCTGGGCGTCGGGGTCGAGATGAACATGCCCTCCTACGCCATCCCGATGGCGCTGATCGTCGGGGTGGTCTCTGCCGTGCTTGCGGCGGCGATGCCGGCGATGGCGGCGGTCAAGGTCGCCCCGGCGGCGGCGATGCGGCCGGTCGGGGTCCTGGAGGCACTGGAGGACGTCGACGGCATCTCGCCGATCCCCACCTTCATCGGCACTGCGATCTTCCTCGGGTCTTTCGCCACCGCGGTGTGGGGCCCCGGCTGGGCCGGGTTCCTCGCCATGGGCGGGCTGGTCGTCGGGGCGATCGTCGCGACCTTCGGACTGACGCACCCGCTGGCCGGCGCCACCGCCCGTTTTGCCGCCAAGTTCGGCGTGGCCGGGCAGCTGGCCGCGTCGGCGGTCCGCCGGGCCCCCCGCCGGGCCTGGGCGACCAGCGTGGCGGTCGTTGCGGGGGTCGGGATGATCGTCACCCAGGCGAGCGCCAGCGCCAACATCAACACCTCGGTCACCAACTCCACCAACTCGTTGGGCCGGATCGACCTGTACGTCTCGGCCGCCTCCGGGGTCGCGCTGGCCACCGACGTCCTGCTCCCGCCCGAGTGGGAGGCGCAGCTCGAGGCGGTACCCGGTGTCGAGAACGTGGGAACCAACACCTTCTCTTTCGTCAGCTACCAGGGCGAGCGGGTGCTGGTCCAGGGCACCTCGAAGTCCAAGGGGGGCGAGCCGGCGATGGCCGGCATCACCCCCGACCAGCGGCAGCAGGTGCAGGAGGGGACCGCAGCAGTGGTGTCGACCCGGTTCGAGGAGCTTTTCGGCATCGGGCCGGGGGATCAGCTCACGCTGCCGACGCCGTCGGGTGAGCGTGACGTCCAGGTGATCGCCTCGGTCCCGTCGTTCACCTGGGAGCGGGGGCTGGTGACCATCGGCCGGCAGAACGTCATCGACTGGTTCGGGCGCACCGGGGTGAGCGACTACCAGCTGACCTTCGACCAGGGCGCCGACGCCGGCGCGATCCGAACCCAGGTCGAGGAGTTTGTCGAGGGCTCGCCGGTCCCGGTCTACGTCAGCAGCGGGTCTGAGTACCTCCAGGTCATCGAGGGCACGGTCAAGCAGGTCCGTGCGCTGTTCGACTCCATGGTCGGGGTCGTCGTCGGAGCGGCGATCCTGGCGATCATCAACGCCCTGATCATCTCGGTCATCGAGAGGCGCACCGAGCTCGGCATCATGCGGGCCCTCGGGACCAGCCGCCGGCAGCTGAGGAGCATGGTGGCGGTGGAGGCCGGCGCCCTCGGGGTCGTGGGGGGGGTGGTGGGGGTCGCCTTCGGCTTCCTTGCCCACCGGGCGGCGATCGTGGCGGTCGGGCACCAGGGCGGCATGCCGGTGGACTACGCCTTCGTCTGGGCCCCCGCTTTGATTGCGTTCCCCCTGGGTATCGCAATGGCGGTCATCGGAAGCCTGGAGCCGGCCAGAAGGGCGGGGTCGATAAGTGTGATCGAGGCAATCGGCTATGAGTAGAAGGCTTGTTGCCGCCCTGGTAGCCCTGATCCTGCTTGCCGCCTGCGGCGGCGGCGAGGACGCGGCCGGCGAGGCCACTCCCACCGAGCCGGCGACACCCACGGAAAGCGCGTCGCCCTCGCCCGAGGCTGCCAGCCCGTCCGCTCCTGCGCCTTCCCCCTCAGCGTCGCCCACCAGGCCTGCGGCCCCCCGCCCTGCGCCCCCGCCCCCGCCCGCCCCCGCCCCGGCTCCGGCGGCAGCGCAGCCCGCCACCGGCCCCGCAGCCCCGGGCCAGTACGTCTTCGACGAGACCGGCCAGATCGGGACCCAGGGCTGCCTGGTGGCCAACCAGCCGGCGCCCACGCCCACCCGCCTGAACGTCGGCGGGGTGAACGGCAACCGCCAGCAGCTGGACCGGGACCAGACCGGCTCGGGCAGCGTGGGATCGGTGTCGAACATCGTCCTCGAATACCGGGACGACGGCGCCTACATCGTCTCGCTCCGGCAGGAGCAGAGGGTGAACGGGCAGGTCCTGGCGTTCGACTTCCAGGCCCCCGGCCCGCAGCGGCTGATCCCGGCTTTCCCGCGGGTGGGGGAGACCACCGCTTTTGCGCTGACGTCGACCAACGGCCAGGTTCGGGTCGACGCCAACAGCACTGTCGAGGCGGTGAACGAGAACGTCACCCTGGGCCAGGGGGCCGGCCTGCGAACGGTGAAGCTGCGGACCACCAGCAACATCAGCGGGACCTCGCCGCAGGGGTCCCTGAACCTGCAGGTGACCAGGACCTCGTGGTATTCGGTCGAAAAGCACATAGAGGTAAAGGACGTCACCGACACCACGGGCACCGTCGGGCTGTGCCGGGTGAACTTCCACGTAGAATCGCTTGCCAGGTCGGTCTAGGAGGAAACGCTGCTGCTTCGCAAGCTTGGATTCTTCACCGGCCTGTGGTGGGCCGCCCTGCGGGACAGGGACGAGTGGCTGGAGGAGTGGATCGACAAGCGTTCCGCCCGGATACAGCTGTTCGTCTACCGGACCGCCACCTTCGTAGCGGTGGCCGGGCTGCTGGCGCTCTTTTTGGGAGTGGGAGGCACGTCGCCCTCTCTGCCGAAGTTTTTTCTGCTCGCCTCGGCTTTTGCTGCGGTCACGCTGTGGATGCGCTCGAAGACCTGGGTGAGCGAGTACCAGGAGGTTTTCGCGGCTCGCCTGGAGGAGCCCTGAGCACTACACTCCGGTGACCAGGCAGCCGGGCCGTTGCACTTGACCCTCTGCAGCGGCGGGGGTAAATTGTTCCCCTACTTACACGGCTGTAGTTCACTTCCCCGGTGAACCGACGGAGGCCAAAATCAGCTTCGTACATCTCCATTCGCACTCCGAGTACTCCCTTCTCGACGGCGCCAGCCGGATCAAGGAGATGTTTGCCCGGGCCAAAGAGCTCGAGATGCCCGCGGTTGCCCTCACCGACCACGGCGTCATGTACGGGGCCATCCCGTTCTACCTGGCCGGCAAGTCCGCCGGCGTCAAGCCGCTGGTCGGAATGGAGGCGTACGTCGCCCCCCACAGCCGGCTGGACCGCTCGACCCGCGCCGAGGGGTCCTACCACCACCTGACGATGATCTCGTCGAACCTCAAGGGGTACCAGAACCTCGTGAAGCTCTCCTCACTCGGCTTCATCGAAGGTTACGACCAGCGGACCCGGCGCCCCCGCCTGGACCGGGAGATCCTCGACAAGTACAACGAGGGGATCATCGTCCTCTCCGGGTGCCTGTCCGGCGAGCTGGCCAAGAACGTCGTCAACGGCCGCCTGCCCGAGGCGATGCAGACCGCCCGGGATTACAAGGAGATCTTCGGCGACCGCTACTTCCTGGAGATCCAGCAGCAGGGCGTCCAGGGCCAGGAGATGTTGAACGTCGAGGTCCGCAGGATCGGCGAGACCCTCGGCATCCCGCTGGTCGCCACCAACGACTCCCACTACACCTGCAAGGAGGACGCCGAGGCCCACGACATCCTGCTGTGCATCCAGACCGGCAAGGAGCTCTCCGACACCAAGCGGATGAAGTTCGACACCGACGAGTTCTACATGAAGTCCCGGGAAGAGATGCTCAAGGCCTTCCCGAACTACCAGGACGCGGTCGAGAACACGGTCGGCGTGGCCGAGATGTGCGACCTGGAAATCGACATGTACAAGATGCTCCTGCCGACCTTCGAGGTTCCCGAGGGCCACACCATCGCCTCATACCTGCGGGAGCAGGCCGAGCTGGGCATGCGCCGCCGCTACCAGCCGCTGACCAAACAGGTCGAGGACCGGCTGAACATGGAGCTTCGGGTAATCGACGAGATGGGCTTCAGTGCCTACTTCCTCATCGTCTCCGACTTCGTGCAGTGGGCCAAGTCCCAGAAGATCCGGGTGGGCCCGGGCCGCGGGTCGGTCGGAGGCTCGATCGTCGCATACTGCCTGGCGATCACCGAGCTCGACCCCATCCGCTGGAAGCTGGGCTTCGAGCGCTTCCTGAACCCGGGCCGCAAGTCGATGCCCGATATCGACATCGACCTGGACGACCGCCGCCGGGGCGAGGTCATCAAATACGTCTCGCAGAAGTACGGCGAGGACCGGGTGGCCCAGATCATCACCTTCTCGACCATCAAGGCCAAGGCCGCCATCCGGGACGGCGCCCGGGTGCTCGGTATGCCCTACGCCATCGGGGACCGGCTGGCGAAGATGTACCCGCCGCTGATCCTGGGCAAGGAGGCGCCGTTCGACGCCTGCTTCGACAAGAACTACGAGTGGCCTCCCCACACCGGCCACAACGACGCCTTCTCCTCCGCATCCGAGCTGCGCCAGGCATATGAGACCGAGGACGTCTCCAAGCAGGTCATCGAGACCGCCCGCAAGCTCGAGGGGCTGCGGCGCCAGCACTCGGTGCACGCCGCCGGTGTGGTTATCGGCCGGGAGCCGCTGACCAATATATGCCCGGTTCAGCGGACCGACGGCGACATCGTCACCCAGTACGAGATGGGGGCCATCGAGCAGATCGGCCTGCTGAAGATGGACTTCCTGGGCCTCCGCAACCTGACCGTCATCGGCGACACGATCCTGCACATGAAGGACAACCGCGGAGTCGAGGTCGACCCGGACAAGCTGGATCTCGGCGACCCGAAGGCGTACAAGCTGCTCCAGGACGGCAACACCGCCGGGGTATTCCAGATGGAGTCCGGGGGTATGACCCGCCTGTGCCGCCAGCTTCGCCCGGACCGCTTCGAAGAAATCGCGGCACTCATTGCTCTCTCCCGGCCGGGACCGATGGACGAGATCCCCCGGTACGTCAAGGGCAAACACGACCCGACCTCGGTTTCGTTCTTCCACCCTCTTCTGACCGAGGTGCTGGCCGACACCAACGGGGTCATCGTCTACCAGGAGCAGGTCACCGAGATCCTGCAGGTGGTCGCGGGTTTCAGCCCGCAGGACGCCGACATGATCCGTTACGCCATCGGCAAGAAGAAGACCTCCGAGCTGGTCAAGTGGGAGGTCCAGTTCCACACCGGCGCCCAGGCGGCAGGCCTGACCGCGCAGGAGAGCCAGGGTCTGTGGGACCTGATCAAACCCTTCGCCGGCTACTCGTTCAACCGGGCGCACGCCAACGGGTACGGCCTGGTTGCCTACCAGACCACCTGGCTGAAGGCCAACTACCCGGTGGAGTACCTGGCGGCGCTGCTGACGTCCGCCAAGGACCGCAACGACAAGATGCCGATGTATCTGGCCGAGACCCGGACGATGGGGGTCAAGGTCCTGCCGCCGAGCGTCAACGAGTCCGACCTGGACTTCAAGCCCCGGGGCGACGACATCCTGTTCGGACTGTCGGCCATCCGCAACGTGGGCGAGTCGGTCGCCGAGCGGCTGATCGCTGCCCGGGCCAAAGGTGGGCCGTTCAGCAGCTTCGACGACTTCTGCCGCCGGGTGGACCCGAGCTGCCTGAACAAAAAGGTCATCGAGTCGCTGGCCAAGGCCGGCGGCTTCGACTGCCTGGGCGTAAAGCGGGGGCCGTTGCTGGACCGGGACCCGAAGAACGGCGGACTGTGCATGTCGGAGCGGGCGGCCCGCCTGGTAGAGGCGGTCCTCGCCGAGCGCAAGGCCGAGGAGGCCGGGCAGTACTCGTTCTTCGCCGGTGAGCCGGAGGTGCCGAACTTCTCGGCCCCCGGGGTGACCGTTTCTTTCGACGGGATCGGCGACGACATCCCCAACAGCGAGCTGCTGAAGGCCGAGAAGGAGATGCTGGGGTTCTACGTCTCGGAGCACCCGCTGGCGGCGATCGAGGGCGCCATGAAGACCCAGATCGAGGTGGAGATCCCGCAGCTTGCCGACGGCCCGGACGGGGCGATCAAGACGGTGGGCGGAATCCTCTCCCGCATGACCCGCAAGTTCACCAAGAAGGGCGACATCTGGTACGCCGGGGTGCTCGAGGACCTGAAGGCGAACGTCGAGGTGACCTTCTGGCCGAACACGGTCAACGAGACCTCGCCCGAGCTGCTGTGCGACGACGCCATCGTGATCATCAAGGGCCGGGTGGAGCTTCGGGACGAAGCGGTCAAGCTCATGGCGATGAAGGTGAGCAAGCCGAACATCACCGGAGCGGCCGAGGTTCTGAGGATCAAGCTGCCGGCGGAATCTTTGACCCAGAAGCGCATCGACGACCTGAAGGCGGTTCTGTCGAGCCACCCGGGGTCGTCACCGGTGCACCTGCACCTCTCCGGTGGGCGTCAGGGCGACACGGTGCTGAAGCTGGGCGGAGGATTCACCGTCGAGCTGAGGAACGGGCTGTACGGCGAGCTGCAGTCGATCCTGGGCGCCGGGGCCCTGCTGGACGCCGGAACCAAAGAGCCGGTGCCGGCGGCGAGGAGTACCTGGCGTAGTTAGCGCCCTGCCGGCCAACCTTCGGGGCGTTTGGAGGGGTGAGCCCCAAACCTCGCCAAGGTGCTAAGGAGCGTCGGACTCGACCCAGACCGAGTCCATGAAGTAGGCCCGTTCGGTCTCCCATGTTGCCCCGAAGCCGAACGCCACCCAGACCTTGCCCGTGGCTCCGGTCGACACCGTCCGGGTGAGCTCGTAGCGGGTCCAGCCGGCCCTGCGGTCGGTTTGGCCGACGATGGTGAAGTCCTCCTCGGTCTCCGGGTTCCGCTTGCCGATGAAGGCGACGACCGGCCAAGTGTTGAAGTCCGACTCTTCTTTGCTCCAGAGCCAGAAGCTCATCACCACGGTAGCCTCGGAGTTCGCCCCGAAGTTGAACTGACGCTCCATCCAGATGGTGCCGTCGTCGTTGAGCCCGTTGAGGGTCCCCTTGAGCGAGCGGGTGCCGCCCTTGGCCTGCTGGGTGGACCGGTTGATCTTCCAGTCGAAGGTGCACGGAGTGGGGTCCTGCTCGCAGTCGATGAAGTGGTCGCGGGCCCACCCCTGCAGGCTGTTCTCGAAGCCGAAGAACTGGCTGGTTTCGATGGCCAGCGCCGGGGACCCGGCCAGGACGGCGACCGTGAGCAGGAGGGAGAGGATTGTGAGGCGGCTGCGGGTAGTCCGGATCATTTGTGCTGCCTTTCAAGGTGAGGTGGGTTTCGAGGGATACAACACCCGGCCCCCGTCCGAGTCAAGAACCCGAGAGTTGCCCTCCCTGTGTACCCTGGGAACATGGCCTGCTATCGATGCGGCACCGTGCAGAACGACCCCGTGAAGGGAAAGTCGCCCTGGGCCCGGTTTGTCCTGAAAGGTGAACAGGTTCTTCTGTGCCCCGACTGCCAGAAGGCCGACCCGAACTGGACCTCGGTGGGGGACCGGTGCCCCTTCTGCAACAGCCCGAGACTTTCGATGGTCATGGGCTCCGTCGTGTGCAAGGGCTGCGGCAAGGACTTTGAACACACCCCGAGCTTTTAGCCGCAGCCACGACTTTGTAGGACCGGGCTGCGCTGCCGGCTACCCCATGCCCATCAGGTCGAACTCTTTCATGCCGAAGAAGGTGGTCAGCTCAAGTTGGTGGGAGTCTTCATCGGGTGGCGGGTCGTGGGGACCGAGCCAGATCCACCTCCAGTTGTAGTGCAGCAGGCGGTAGCCGTGGAAGGTTTTCAGCCGGTGGTGGTAGTGGCAGAGCAGACCGAGGTTGTACAACTGGGTCGGCCCGCCCTCCTTGACCCCGGTGATGTGGTCGATCTCGAGCCGGTCGTGGCAGGTGTTGCAGCCGGGGACCACACACTTGAAGTCGCATCGTTCGTACACCGCCCGGCGCAGCTTGTCCGGGATGCTGTGGCCGACGCCCTTCACCGTCCGGATGTCCTCGTCCTCGAAGCCGATGATCACCTGCTTCGAGTCGCCAAGCAGTTCCCGGGCCGCCTGAAGTGAGAGCGGGCCGATTCCGGGGACCTCACAGATCTCGCCCTTCTCCAGGTGCCCACGTTCCAGGGCGGCCAGGTCGAGGCGAAGATGCACCAGCGCCGAGGGGCCGGGGCGGAAGGCGTCGGGGGGGAGACACCGGGACTTCTCCGCCATCGCAACCAGGGCGTCTGCCATATGGGCTGAGGCAGACTCTTTGACCCTGTCCTTGGCCGCCTTGCGGGTGATCTCCTGCAGGAACGGCTGAAGGCACGCCATCACCACCGCTCCCGACTCCGGGGTCATCCGTCCGTCGAGGTGGAACACCCCCTCGACGTCGGTCCAGTGGGTGAGCCGGCGCCGCTGGTGGGCCCGGATGCGCTTTTGTTCGGCGTCCATCGCAACTGCCCTCACCCTTGAGGCCTGGCGGTGGAGCTCGGCCAGGGACTCGAGCTCGGCGATCTGCAAAAGCTCCTCCTGGGTCGTGACGTCCATCGCCGCGGCCGAGACCACCTCGATCGCCTGCTGCTCGGAGAGCTGACCCTTGCGGAACGCCTTCTCGGTCTCGGGGAGACGGCGCATGAGCTCGGCGGTGTCCATGATGTCGACCGCCCGGCCGACCGAGCACTTGGACTTGTGGGCGACGTAGTGGGCCGGGGAGCGGTGCCCGTCCCACCAGGCGTTGGTCTCGGCGGCCCGAAGGCCGGTCAGCGCTTTGCCGGCGGCCCCCAGGCGTTCGACCAGGACGAACTTGTCGAACATCTCCTTGGACCGATCCCGGTCCAGGGCCTGGGGGTCGAAGCTCTCGACGAAGGTCTGAA
>DASTUJ010000126.1 GCA_035759705.1 Actinomycetota bacterium
GCTGTAGCCTCAGGTCCACCGGCGGCTTCGCGGAACCCGTGCAGCTTTCCTGCACCGGACCGGCCGGGGTGGTGCGCTGCCGGACCACCCCCGAAACCGTTACCCCGGCTCCGAACGGCTCGGTTAAGTTCCGCCTCGACGCCAACACAACGCAGGAGGTCAGGAGCTACGTGCTGGTGGTCAACGGAAGCAGTGGAGCCCTGACCGCTACGCACAAAGCCACCTTGAGGTTGGACTTCCTGGGGCCCAACGATTTGTCGCCGCCGGCACCGCCCCCGCCGCCCGCAGGGGCCACCATCCAGGTGACCTGTCCGTCGACCGGCGGCGAACCCATAAGCTCCACCCAGTTTCCGGCCGGCACTATCTGCTTCCTCAAACAGTTGGGCACCGTCTCGGGAGAGGCACAACTTTCCGTCACCTCCTCGGTGCCCGGTGTATACGTCAAGCCGTCCATGATGGTCCCGGGGGATGCGAGTCCACTGGGGGCCCTCTTACCGGTCAGCATCGTGCCTGCCGAGGCAGGCGTCGGAACTCACACGCTGCAGGTAACTGCGACCCTGGGGGGTTACTCGAGCAGCAGTTCCCACACCTTCACCATCACGTAGTCCACAAACCAACAGGGCCGGTGCAACTGCCCACTGAGAAAAATGCTTTGCACTCAGGCGTCCTGGGAAACATCCCTATGTGCGACGGCAGTAGCCGTCGAATCTTGAGAGGAGACCCCGTGGACGACGAGCAGACTTTCCTTGTTGAGGCGCAGAAGGTGCGGGACCAGCAGGTGGCCCAGGAGGGCGGCGGCGAATACCAGCCGGACCCCGCAATTCAGGACGCCATCGACGCCGCGGAAGCCAGTGGGACGGAGCCGGGCAGTGGCGAGCCGGGCTTTATGGGGCTCGGCGGACTGTCGGCCAGTGAGATCGAAGCCCAGAAGCAGGACATCGCTCAGCGAGGGAGCGCCGTCGACACCCCCTAAAGGGAGCCCTTAGTAGGAGTGGCTCCCGCCCCGCCTGTTGCTCACGCTGTGCATGCCTCGCCGGGGCCGGCGGCTCCTGACGTAGAGAAACAACAGGATCGCGCCCGCAACCATCGAGAAGAAGGGCACCAGCGAACCGTCGCTGGCCGCCGGGTCGGCGTCGTCGAGGGCTGCCACCAGGTCTGACGGGGACGGCGTCGGCGACGGGCTCTCCGAAGGAGTGGGGGAGGGCGACGGGCTCGGAGACGGCGTGGGCGACAGCAGGGGATCCGGCGTCGGCGATGCCGAAGTGGATGTCGACGTCGTTCGAGAGGTGGTGGCCGCCTTCCTGGTAGTGGTCGTTCGGGCCGCCGGAGGCGGTGGCGGGGGCGGTGGGACTATGCGTCCGGACTGACCGGGCTGTCCAACGCCGGGTGCCCCGGGCTGCGAGGTTCCGCCCGGACGGCCGCTGCCGCCCGGCGGGGTGGAGCTGCTGCCCGGACTCGAGGTGCAGTTCCCGGTGCAACTGCCGGAACTGCCGGGCGGCCCGTCCAATGGGTTCGAACTCTGACCCTCGCTAACACCTTGACCGCTGGCTTCGCCGGACTGGCCGGGATCGTTACAGGTCATGGGGAAGCACTGGGCGAGAGCCGTGGTGGGGGCCCCACTGAAAAGTACAAGCATCAGAGTGGCGGCGACCAAGAACCTGGACAGCTTGGGGCGAGGCATTGTGCCAGTCTAGGACAACACAAATCCCAGGTCGACCCCCGGTCGCGAATAGTTGACGACCCGATCTCAGGGCGGTTCGCCCTACCCATGCTAAGATCGAACGAACTACCAGCAGTTGCAGGGCATGGTCCCTCGCGTATCGGTAGACATCAGATCTGGACGACAGAAGGTTCTATGGCACTCGACACCACTGGCAAAGCTGAAATCATCGCGGACCACCGCCGGTCCGACACCGACACCGGATCTCCCGAGGTCCAGGTAGCGATCTTCTCCAAGCGGATCGCCGAGTTGACCGACCATCTGCGGACACACAAGTCCGATCACTCCTCACGCCGGGGCCTTCTGCGCCTCGTCGGTCGCCGCAAGCGGCTTCTGGAGTACCTGAAGAATGAGGATGTCGAACGATACCGCTCCCTAATCGAGAGCCTGGGCCTGCGTCGATAGCACCGTTCTTAGAGAAAGAGAGGGCCTTCTAAAACCCTGAATCGCACTCATCCGAGATGCGTTAATCGGGAGGAAGGATCACCTGCCCCAGTTATCAGTTGCGAGCGCTTAACCACCATCGTGAGCTCTCACCACTGACAACTGGTCGAAAAGGCTCCACCTCCCGCAAATCCTTGTGGAGGTACAAATGAGCGGCATACATTCCGTCGAACTTCAAATCGGCGAGCCCGTAGTCAAGTTCGAAACCGGTCGTCTGGCCAAGCTGGCCGACGGCGCAGTCCTGGCCACAATCGGCGAGACCACCATCACCGTGGCCGTGACCGCAGCCAGCAGTGTCCGGGAAGGCACCGACTTCTTCCCCCTGACCGTAGACATCGAAGAGCGGATGTACGCGGCAGGCAAAATCCCCGGCGGGTTCTTCCGTCGTGAGGGCAAGGCATCCGAGAAGGCGACGCTTACCGCCCGCCTGATCGACCGCCCCCTCCGTCCCTGCTTCCCCGACGGTTTCCGCAACGACGTTCACGTCGTGGCCATCGTCAACGGCGTGGACATGGAGAACCCCTACGACATTCTCGCCATCAACGCCGCCTCCGCCGCGCTGATGCTCTCCGGAATCCCCTTCCAGGGCCCGGTCGGCGCAGTGCGCATCGCCCACCTCAAGGGTGAGTGGGTAGCCAACCCCACCTGGGAGCAGGGCGAGCAGGCCACCTTCGAGATGGTCGTGGCCGGCCGCCGCAGCGCCGACGACGGGGTCGACGTGCTGATGGTCGAAGCCGGAGCCACCGAGATCTCGCTTGAGCTGGTAGCCGAGGGCGAAGCGGAGATCACCGAGGCGGTTGTCGCCGACGGCCTCGAGTTCGCCAAGGACGCGATCCTGGACGTCATCGACCTTCAGGAAGACCTGGTCGAGGCAGCCGGCGTAAAGGAGCAGAAGAAGAACTTCATCATCGCCACCGAGGTCGAAGAGGACGTCTACGCCAAGGTCTCCGAGATGGCGAAGGCCGACATCCTGAAGGCCATCACCATCTCCGGCAAGGCCGAGCGTGAGCTCGCCCTCGACGAGATCGGCGCCAAGGTCAAAGAAGACCTGTCCACCGAGTTCGCCGACCGCGCCGGCGAGGTCAAAGCCGCCATCCGCAAGCTCACCAAGAGCCTCATCCGCGGCCGCATCGTCAACGACGGTGTCCGCATCGACGGGCGTGGCCTCACCGACATCCGGGAGATCTCGTGCGAGGTGGGCCTGATCCCCAGGGTCCACGGCACCGGGCTTTTCAACCGGGGCGAGACCCAGGTGCTGTCCACCGTCACGCTGGGCATGTTGAAGATGGAGCAGCAGCTGGACGACCTGGGCATCCAG
>DASTUJ010000127.1 GCA_035759705.1 Actinomycetota bacterium
GAAGGACTCGGTGCTGGAAAAACTGATCCCCGCACGGGACGTGGCGGTGGGGATCGTGGCCTTTTACCTCGGAGTGGACCTCCTGCACCAGCTGGACCCCGCCGAGTCCCCCGCCGACCGCCTGTTCGACCACGCCTCACGGCTGGCACCGGCACTCGGCATGTTGATGACTTTCGGAACCCTCGAGGAGGAAAAGTGAGCGCACAGTTCGACGTAGTCACCGGTGCCTTCAGCTACACCGGCAAGGCAATAGCCGCCCTTCTTCTGGAGCAGGGGCGCACCGTGCGCACCCTCACCCAGCGGACCGCCCCGGCGGGCAGCCCGATCGAGGCGTTCGGATTCAACTTTGACCGGCCGGAGGTGCTGACCGAGACGCTTCGCGGCGCCGACACCGTCTACAACACCTACTGGGTGCGTTTCGAGCGTGGCCAGGTCGAGTTCTCCGAGGCGGTCCAGAACACGATCACCCTGATCAACGCCGCGAAGGACGCCGGGGTGCGCAGGTTCGTCCACGTCAGCATCACCAAGCCCAGCCTCGACTCCCCGCTGCCCTACTTCCGGGGCAAGGCGATGATGGAGAAGGCCCTGATGGAGTCCGGACTCTCCTATGCGATCGTCCGGCCGACCGTAATCTTCGGCCGGGGCGACGTCTTCATCAACAACATCGCCTGGATCTCCCGGCGCTTCCCCGTGATCGGCATCCCGGGCAACGGCAGGTACAAGATCCAGCCGGTGCACGTCGACGACGTCGCACGCATCTGCGTCGAGCTCGGGTCGATGGACCGCAACGTGGTCACCGACGCCGCAGGGCCGGAGACCTTCACCTGGAAGCAGTTCGTCCGGGCTATCGGGAAGGGCGTGGGGCACCCGAGGCCGATGTTCTGTGCGCCGACCTCCGTCGCACTGGCGATGGCCGGGGTCATCGGCCGGATGGTCGACGACGTGGTGGTGAACCGGCAGGAGCTCGACGGGCTCATGGCCGGCCTGACCGCCTCCGACCAGACCCCTCCTGCGGGCCGCATCAAGCTCACCGAGTGGATCTCCCGCCACGCCGACGACCTTGGCACCTCCTGGGCCTCCGAGATCGGGCGCAACTACGAGCGGCAGCCGGAAGAAAAAGTTCTGATCGGGGCATGAGAAGTTGCCGATAACTAGCTAGCCGCAGGGGGCGGACCAGTCATGGAGGTCCGCGTTGCGCTTCAAGCAGATCCCGGCCCGGGCTCTAATCCGGCTCGCCGTCGCTTTGACCGTCGTCCCGATGAGCCTGGTGGCCGCGCCGGCGCTCGCGTCGGACGCCGATGAGATCCCCTTCAACGCCGCAAAGATCCTCGAATACCACAACGCCGAGCGAGCAGCCCGCGGGCTGGGCGGCCTGTCCCGGGACCCCCGCCTGGACGCCCACGCCCAGCAGCTTGCCGAGAGCCTGGCTGCGCGCGGCATGCTCGAGCACTCGCAGTCGGTCGCCCGCAGTATCGGCTACGCCGCCGGAGGGCAGAACCTGGTCCACCGGGCGCCGAGCATCAACGCCTCCCAGGCCTCCTACATGTGGATGACCAGCGACAACCACCGCCGCAACATCCTCAACCCCGGGTTCACGAACGTCGGAATCGGACTGGCCTGCTCCACCGCCTCCGGCAGACCCTTCCCCGTCGCAGTGGTGGACTTCGGCGGCACCGGGCTGTACCCGGACATCCCTCCCCAGAACCCCATTGCAGTTCCGGCCGGCGCCCTCCAGGGCCATTCCCTGGTGTGCGACGGCTCGGCGGCGCCGGTTCCTGCCGTACCGGTGCCCCCACCGGCCCCCGCACCGGCGCCAATTCCGGCGCCGGTTGCGGCGCCGGTGGCCCCTAAGCCGGTAGCTCCCAAGGTCGTCGCTCCTCCTCCGGCGCCCGCCCCGGCGCCGGCTCCGGTCGTCGAGCCCGCTCCGCCTCCCGCCCTCGAGATCGCCGCCGCACCACAATCGCCCGAACCGCCTGAGCCCGTCGAAGAGAAGCCCGCGCTGGCGCAGACGTCCAACTCCACCGACCGGGCGATGGCCGGCTGGGGGGCGTTCGTCGCCGGGTGCATGGGCGCCATGATGCTTGCCGGTGTGGCCGGAGGCCTCTGGTACCGGCTGCGGCCGAAGCCCGAGACTCCCCGGCCGGGAACGTTCCGGCGCGGCTGACGGGTGCCTCGGTAGACCGCGGTCAGAATGCAACCTCGGAAGACGATCGGACTTACAGCACTGAGCCTGCTGTTCCTCCTGTCGATCGCAACGCCGGCGTACGCCGCAGCCGGCGCCGGTAGTGATGGGACCGAACCGCCCGCCGCCCCGACTGCACAGTCGGAACCGGGGGATACCGTCGACACCGGACTGCTCGCGGGAGCCACCTGGGTCCTTCTTCTTCCACTGGTTCTCCTGGCGAGGCTGAAGATCTCGGAGGCCCGGCGGATCGCCTGGTGGAACGCACGTCCGGGGCTCAAGGCAGGTCAGATAGCCGACTATCTGGAGGACTACAGGCTCGACCCCGACGCCCCATTTCCCCGGTAGCTGCCCCTTTCGGGCCGGCCCTTGCAATAATGGCCCCATGACCAGCGCCCGAGGGGGCACATACCTAAGGCGGCCGCACGCATTGCGGCGAGCCACGCTACGCATCGGAATCTGCCTTTCCGCGGTCCTGCTGACGGTGGGCCTGGTGCCCTCCGTTGCGTCCGCAGCGGTGTCGAATGCGGCAGTCAACAACCAGAACATGCTCAATTTCATGAACGCGGAGCGGGCGGCTAGGGGGCTCAGCCCGCTGTCCCGGGACCCCCGTCTGGACGCTCTGGCCCAGTCCTGGGCCAACAAGATGGCGGCCGCCCGAAGCATGTACCACCCGGGCACCCCGCAGGCGATGAGCGGCGCCGGCTACCGGTCGGGGGCGCAGAACCTGGCGTGGCACGACACGACGCTCACCGGCGCCTGGGCCCACAACTTCTGGATGAACAGCTCGCCGCACCGCAAGAACATTCTCGACCCGGCGTTCACCCACACCGGCATTGCGATGGCGTGCAACCCGGACGGCGGACGGTACCCCTACATCTTTGCGACCGTGGAGTTCGGCGGGAACTCCTCTCCCTCTTCCTCGACGCCGCCGGCCTCGCCCCACGTCGCAGGCAGCCAGTCGTCACCCGGCGCCGGGTGTGACGGTGGAAGCGCCGCTCCTCCTCCCGCTCCCCCGCCGCCTCCTCCGGTAGCTCCGCCGCCGGCCCCGGTAGCCGCTCCCGCTGCAGCGGCGAAGCCGTCGGCCAAGCCGTCGGCCAAACCGTCGGCTTCGGCGACCGCGGCCAGGAAGCCGTCCCCGTCGCCTTCGGCCAAAGCGCCGGCGTCTGCGTCGTCCAAACCCTCCCCGACGCCATCTGCCTCCCCGGTGACCCTGGCGGCGGCTGAGTCCGGATCGCCGAGCCCCCCGGTCGAGGTGACACCCAGCGCCGAACCGCAGGAGATAAAACCGGTCAACCTCGCAGATTCCGAGCGCACCGGCGGCAGTTCCGGGCCGTTGATTGCCCTGATCGCGGGACTCTCGGGCATCTTGCTGGCGACCCGCGTAGGCTCCCGGCGCCGCCGGGCACGTCCCAAGCACGCCATCTCACGGCACCGACCCTGAAATAGAACAGCCGGCCCGCTTTGCAGCGGGCCGGCTGTTCTGATCTCGGGGCTCTACGCCATGGCGGCGATCTGGTCGACCAGCTCCTTCAGCTCGGGGGTGAGCCCGGGTGAGAACTCCTCCGGCCGCTCCGGTCCGTTGACGATCAGCTCGCCGTCGGGCGGGTTTTCGGTGGTCTTCAGCTTGGTCCCGTCGTTGGCGGGCGAAGAGCCCTGGAAGATCGCCGACATCTGCGAGGCGTCGAGCCTCCAGTGGTGCTGCTCCAGATGCACTCCCTTGTCCATCAGCACCTCGACCTCGGGGTACTTGGTGGCGTCGAAGTTCGGGATCGGGAGGGTTTTGCCCCAGTCGATCCCCAGCGTCTCGAGTGCCTTGGCGAAAGCGAGCTCGTGGGCCTGGTCCCGGACGATCAGGTAGGCGATGGTGGACCGGGCAGTCTCGTTGTCGGTCATTTCATACAGCCGGCACTTCTGGGTCCGGCCGGTGGCCTCCAGCATCAGGTTGTAGAGCAGGTCGAGGACCAGGTTGCCGCTGTTGTAGACGTAAGAACCGAGCCACGGGTTGCCTGCGGAGTCGACCGGAAGTGCACCCTGGGCGCCGACCAGGAAGTGGTGGATGTTCCCGGGTCCGGTGCCGTTGCCGTTTTTGCCCAGAGCGATCTCCAGCGGGGTCTTGCCGCCGGCGCCGGGGACGTCGGTTCCGTCGTTCTTGCCGCTGTAGGCCGGGCTGCCGTCGAGCAGGCGGTTGATCGTGGTGGCGATCAGCTCGACGTGGCTGATCTCCTCGGTCCCGATCCCCTGGATCAGGTCCTTGTAAGGGGTGGCGTCGCCCCGGAAGTTAAAGCTCTGGAACAGGTACTGCATCATCGTCCGCATCTCGCCGAACTGGCCACCGAGGCCCTCCTGCAGCGCATTGGCGGCTGCGGGGTCCGGCTCGTCGGGAATGATGGGGTTGATCAGCTTCTGGACATGAAAAAACATGACCCCTCCTTGGTAGGGCAACCGGTTGACCTGATCGAGCCCTGGGGCCTGTGGCTCAGGCCGTGCTCACTCTGCGGCTCAGGCGAGCCGAAGGAGTTCTACCCACTCAGGATCGATGCAACCGCTCGGGCGGCAAGAAGGGGATTTTTTCAACTCGGGGTCGCAAAACCGGAAAGACGAACCTTTGCGTTAACGATCCGGGAGTTGTGCCGATAGGTGCATCGACTCTTTACCTAAGTCTCGGGGACCTCCTGGCGAAATGGGCAACAAAACGTAGTAGCCCGCAAACTTTGCGGTCCAGGCACCTAATCGTGTTTCTGCTTTTTGCCGGGCTCCTAGCGGCGGGACCCGCCGCCGGCGCAGCCGATGTTGACCCGCCGTTACGGACCTCGGGATGGGGCTATAACGGGTACGGGCAGCTGGGCACCGGCGACGTCAACGACCGCGGCGCCCCCTCCGCAGTGCCCACCGACTTCGAACAGGTTTCGGCAGGACTGTTGCACAGTCTCGGGGTGGACGCCAAGGGGCAGGTGAAGGCGTGGGGGTACAACGCCCTCGGGCAGGTCGGGGACGGCAGCCTCACGACCCGCAAGTCGCCGGTAGCGGTCGCGGGGCGGACCGACATGGTGCAGGTCGCCACCGGCGCCTACCACAGCCTCTCGCTGGCCCGCGACGGTACCGTCTGGTCCTGGGGATGGAACGCCTTCGGCCAGCTGGGTGACGGCACTACCAGGGACCGCCTGAGGCCGGTGAAGGTGAAGGGACTATCCGATGTCGTCTCGATCTCGGCGGGCTGGTACCACAACCTCGCCCTGAAACAGGACGGAACCGTCTGGGCATGGGGATGGAACATCTTCGGCCAGGTCGGTGACGGCACCCTCACCGACCGCTGGCTCCCGGTCCAGGTGAGCGGGCTGACCGACATGACGAACATCTCGGCCGGGGCGTATCACAACATTGGGGTGGTCTCCCAAAGCTCGTCCATGCGCGCTTGGGGTTGGAACGGCTTCGGGCAGCTCGGCGACGGCACCTTGACCACGAGGACCGTACCGGTTGCCATCGAATCACCCTTCAAACTGGCCACCCGAATGGTGAGCGCGGGGTACCTCCACAACGTGGCTGTCAACAACACCGGCGAGGTGTTTGGTTGGGGATGGAACGCCTTTGGACAACTGGGGACCGGTACCGTCGCCGACGGGCGACTTCCAAAATCGATCGCCTGCAACACCACCAGGCCGGGGTGCTACCAGAAGTCGAATCTCGGGGCGGTCTGGGTTTCGGCGGGGGGTGCTCACAGCCTGATATTGGCCACCGACGGAACGGTCTGGTCGTACGGCTCAAACGTCTTCGGCATCCTGGGCGACGGACCCGCTGAGGGACGAACCGTTGTAGAACGGATTCCCGGCAGCCGCTCGGTATTGGATCTGTCCGCCGGCTTCTTTCACAACCTTTCCGTGGGAACCGAGTAGTTTCGTGACCATTCGCCGGCTGGCAACCCTCGCCTTGTTGATCTCGTGCCTTGCAGTGATGACGCCGCCGGCCGTCGCACAAACCGCCCCCCAGCAGGGCTACATAACCATGACCAGCGACCCCGGGGATGTCATCGGCCAGGGCAAGCAGTGGGCCCTGTCGGACCAAACACACGAGTTCAGCTGGCAGAACTTCACCCCCGGCAACTTTCTGCTAAAGGCCATGACCGACGAGGGCGGGCTCGCCGGTTGGAGGTTCACCTTCGTCACCCCTGCCGGCACTCCGTTCACGCCGGGCCACTACACCGGGGCGATCCTGCGTGGGCTGCAACCCGAGACCATCCCGGGGATGTCCATCGAAAACCAGGGGTCCCGGCCGTCGGGCTGCGACAGGCTCAACGGCTCGTTCAAGGTCTACGTCGCAGAATACGACCCGGCCGGAACCACTACGAAGCTTGCGCTCACCTTCGAGCAGCGCTGCGACGGGGGGGAACCGGCCCTGCGAGGCGAGATCCTACTCGGCGGCGCAGTGATGCCGGATCCCCTTCCGGAGTTGCCGGTGATCCCCAAGAACCCGAATGACGAAGCGGTGCCGGGCTTTCTGAACTTTCGCAGCGAGCCCGGGGACTTCATCCTCCAGGGCAAGAACGAGTCCTACGACAGCCGGACTCTCGATCACTTCCTCTGGAAGGTCAACGACAGAGACGAGTCGGTTTCCATCTTCATGAGGAATACCGACGGAGGCCTGTATCAACTTCATTTCGGAACCGCGGACGACTCCAGGCTGACCCCGGGAGATTATCCGCACGCCGGCCGATGGTGGGACTCTTCCAATGACGGGCCCGGGATGATGATCTCGGGAAACCACCGCGGCTGTTATGCGGTGTGGGGTGGATTCACGGTATACGTCGCGGACTACGCAGCCGACGGCACCCTCGAGCGCTTCGATGCATCCTTCGAGCAGAGGTGCGGGAGCATTTTGGATAGACCACTCCGGGGAGAGATACGGTTCGGCTTCGGACCGGAACCTCCGGTGCAACCGGACCTGCCCGTTCTTCCCGGTTCTTTCGAGATTCAAAGCGAGCCCGGCGAGGCGCTCTTCGACGGCAGTGCTGCGAGCCTGTCGACGGCACGCGGTGACAGGGTCATCGCTGCTGCCAACAATGGCTACCTTCAGGTTAGGGCGTCCGACACGCAGAACCTTGGGATGACGATGTATCTGGAGGTGCCGGACGGCATAAAGCCCGGGCGCTACACGCAGGTCGTGGACAGCTCATCACAGACTGAGGGGCCGACATTCTCGTTGGCCCGGACTGGGGGGCCGACCTGCACCAAACTGGGGGCCACCTTCGACATCCACGAGTACGAGGTCGACGAATACCGAGACGTGGTCAAGCTCGACCTGGAGTTCGAGTCGCACTGCGGCTACAGATCCCCTGCGCTGATGGGCCACATACGTTACGGAATCGACGAGCCGCCTGCGGCCCCAACGGTAGGGCCGCGGGTTTCCCGATTCAACGTCTCCACCTCCAACAACGACGCCTCGCTCAACCGGTCGGCGTCGATAAGCGAGCCGGCGGAGGCAGTCCGGTGGACGAACTACGTCGGCCGTTCTTTGGCCGGCGAGGTCGGGCCCGCGTTGAACGTAGACGCAACCAATGAGGCCGGGGACCGGTGGGACGTTCGTATTTTGGGAGGCGCGGGCGAAAGCCTGGCGGCCGGCACCCACCCGATCGACGGCCACGAGGACGGTAAGCCGACCCTCTACATAACCGGGCCCAACAACTACTCGTGCCGCATCGAGTTCGGAAACTTCACAATCCACGACGTTGCCTACGCCGACTGGGGCGGGTTCGACCGGGTCTCCGCCACGTTCGAGGGCAAATGCAACGACTCGTCTTTGGTCAAGGGAACGATCGTCCTCGGGCGGGAAGCAACCCCCGAATACCCGGTCTACACCTCCCAACCGCCCGCCAGCATCGACGTCCGTGCGACCTCCTCCCGCTACGGGATGCGGATATCGGGCAACGTGCAATGCCCGCGGGCGGGCCCGGTAACGCTCAGCGGCACCGTCTTCCAGGGTTCTGAGGACTTCCCCTTCAAGGCGTCCGCTACCTGCGTTTCCGGTTCGGCGGCGTGGAAGGGGTTTCTTCCGATGAACAGCTGGCGGTATTACCCCGGGTCGGTGCTAATCCATGTGAACGCCGTCTACGCCGAGCAGCCGGCTCCGGTGTTGGACAGCATCGGCCCGGCCAGAGTGGTTCCAGGACCCCGGTAGCCGAGTCCGAGTAACCGGTTTCGCATGGCCCAAACCTGATCGACTTGCGAAGTTATTAGTAATCTGGCTAAATAGCTAGATGGCTGAAGACGAAAGTGTGTTCAAGGCTCTTGCCGATCCGACCCGCCGGCAGATCCTTCAAGACCTGCGCAGTGGCGAGATGGCGGCCGGCGAAATCGCGTCCAGGTTCCCGATCAGCGGGCCTTCGATCTCCCGACACCTGGGCGTTCTCAAGGGCGCCGGTTTGGTGCGGGAGCGCCGGGACTCCAACCGCATTCTCTATTCGCTGGTGGAGGAGCGCCTGGCGACATCCGTCGGCAACTTCCTCTCGGCGGTGTGCCCCGAACAGGTTGTCATACGCCGGCAGCGCCGCATCCGATCCGACAAAGGCCCAACCGAATAACTCGGGAGGTAACAGCATGCGTATAGCGATCACCGGTGGGACCGGCTTTGTCGGAGGGCATCTGGCCGAAGCGCTCTCCCGGCGGGGACACGAGGCGGTTGTCCTGTCTCGGGGCGTCGACAAGCGGCCTTGGGCGCAGCAGGTGCTCCAGCTTCCCGGAGTCAGCTTCTTTCAGGTGGGCACCGGCGATGAGGACGGGCTGGCGCAGGCGTTTCAGGGATGCGACGCGGTCGCCCACTGCGCCGGTATCAACCGGGAAATTGGGCATCAGACCTACGACGCCGTCCACGTCCAGGGCACGGCGAACGTCGTTCGGGCCGCCGAGCGCGCCGGGGTCCGCCGGATCGCACTGCTGAGCTTCCTGCGAGCAAGGCCGGATTGCGGATCGCCCTACCACGAGTCCAAGTGGGCGGCCGAAGAGCTTGTTCGGGCATCAGGTCTCGAGTGGACCGTACTCAAACCCGGGATGATCTTCGGCCGCGGCGACCACATGCTCGACCACCTCAGCCATGCGCTTTACACCTTCCCGTTGTTCCTCGGCATCGGCCAATCCCGGGTACGGCCGCTGGCCGTCGAGGACGTTGTGGACGTTCTGGTCGCAGCGCTGGTGGACGGACGCCTGCCTCGCCAGACCGTCGGCCTGGTCGGCCCGACCGAGATCGGGTTCGACGATGCCGCCCGCCGGGTGGCCCGGATCATGGGCGTACGGCGCCCGTTCCTTCGTGCACCTCGGGCCTTCCACCGCCTGCTGGCCATGGTGGCCGAGACCGTCATGACGGTTCCACTCATCTCGAAAGCTCAGGTCCGGATACTCAAGGAGGAAGTTGTGGAGGCAGTGGGCGCCCCCGACGCCCTCCCGGAAGACCTGGTTCCCGCCACTGCGTTTGACGAGGCGTCGATTCGCAGAGGCTTGCCCGCGCCGGGACCGTTCCGCACGACCGACCTTCGGTGCTGCCTTCAGGCGTGAGGACCAGTGCTACCCGAGGCCAGGGTCACGCTTTCACACCACTGCCGCTGTTCGTCCAGAACGCTCTTAAGCCTCTTTAGCTGCGCCGAGATCTGGTCGGGCGACGTACCCCCGTGGGAGGCCCGGGAGGACACGCTCCGGCGGGCGTCCAGCAGGTCCAGCATTTCGACGTGCAGCTTCGGGTGGGCCGCCTGCAATTCCTCGGCCGACAGGTCCGCCAGCTCTGCGTTGCGCCCCGCCGCCACCGCCACCAGCTTTCCTATCGCCTCGTGGGCATGGCGGAACGGAACGCCTTCCTTCACCAGGGCTTCGGCGAGGTCGGTGGCCCCGGCGGCGCCTCCCCGGGCGGCCGCCTCCAGCCGGTCCGGGTTGAACTTGAGCGTGGCGATGGTGCCGGTCAGGGCGGCCAGGCAGAGGCCCACCGTGTCTGCGGCGTCGAACACCGGCTCCTTGTCCTCCTGCAGATCCCGGTTGTAGGCCATCGGGAGGCCCTTGACGACCCCCAGCAGGTGCACCAGGTCCCCGATGATCCGTGCCGACTTTCCCCTTACCAGCTCGGCCACGTCCGGGTTCTTCTTTTGCGGCATGATGCTCGACCCGGTCGCAAAGGCGTCGTCCAGGGTGGCGAAGCCGAACTCCGAGCTGGTCCAGAGCACGACCTCCTCGCCGATCCGGGAGAGCTGCGTTCCGAGGATCGCGGCTGCCGCCAGGAACTCCAGGGCAAAGTCCCGGGCACCGACGGCGTCGGCCGAGTTGTCGAAAACCGACGAGAAGCCGAGGTCCGCTGCAGTTCCGACCGGGTCCAGCGGGAGGGTCGTGCCGGCGAAGGCTGCCGCCCCGAGGCCGGAGACATCGGCGCGGTTGAAGGCCCCCTTGAGGCGGTCGAAGTCCCGCGCCAGGGCAAAGGCGTGCGCCAACAGGTGGTGGGCCAGGAGCACCGGCTGGGCCCTCTGCAGGTGCGTGTAGCCGGGCGCCAGGGTGTCGGCGTGAGCCTCCGCCTGGGCGACCAACGCGTTCTGCAGCGCAAGCACCCCCTCGGCGATCGCCGGGATGGCGGCCTTCAGCCAGAGCCGGAAGTCGGTGACCACCAGGTCGTTGCGGCTGCGGCCGGCGTGAATACGGGCCCCGAGGTCCCCGAGCTCGTCGGTCAGGAACCTCTCGACCGCGGAGTGGATGTCCTCGTCGGACGGGTTGAAGACAAACGACCCATCTGCGAACGCAGCCGCCGCCTTGTCCAGGGCGCCGCCCAGCGCGGCCTCGTCCTCGGCGGAGATCAGCCCGGCACGCTGCAGGTTGGCCGCGTGCGCCCGCGTGCAGGCGATGTCGTGCGGCCAGAGGCGCTGGTCGTAGTGGATCGAGCGCGACAGCTCCGCCAGGGCCTCGGACGGTCCCTTCGAGAACCGCCCGGCCCAGAGCGGTTCGCTCATTTCTTGCTCACGCCCTCCCACGAGCCCTCGCCCGGTCGGGATGCGGCGTCGGCGCGGCGGGCCCGGGCCCAGGTCTTGAGGGGCAGGCCCCACAACTTCACGAAGCCCTCGGCAGCTTTGTGGTCGAAGGCGTCGTCCCGGTCGTAGGTCGCCAGCGACATCTCGTACAGCGAGGCCGAGGACTTACGTCCCACCACCCGGACGCTGCCGGACTCGATCTTCACCCGGACGATGCCGTTCACGTACTGCTCGGTGGACTGGATGAATGCGTCCAGCGCCTCGCGCAGCGGCGAGAACCACAACCCCTCGTAGGCGAGGTTGGCGTAGGTGCGCTCCAGCTCTCGCTTGGTCCGCAGAACCGCCTTCTCCAGCGTCAGGTGCTCCAGTTCGGTGTGAGCCTCGATCAGCGCCAGGGCGCCGGGGGCCTCGTAGACCTCCCGGGACTTGATGCCGACCACCCGGTCCTCGATCATGTCGATCCGGCCGTAGCCGTAGCTGCCGGCCAGCTTCTCGACCCGTGCGACAAGCTCGGAGAACGGCAGCGCCTCGCCGTCCAGGGCTACCGGCAGGCCGCGGCGGAACTCGATCTCAAGGTACGCCGGCTCAGACGGTGCCTTCGCCGGGTCGCTGGTCCGATCCCAGATGTCGTCGGGGGGCTCGATGAACGGGTCCTCCAGGACACCGCACTCGATAGCCCGGCCCCACAGGTTCTCGTCGATGGAGTACGGCGACGCCGGGGTCATCGAGATCGGCAGGTTGTGCTGCATGGCGTAACCCATGGCCTCCTCCCGGGTCATCCCCCAGCCGCGGCACGGCGCAAGCACGATGAGGTCGGGCGACAGGGCGGCGAGCGACACCTCGAACCTCACCTGGTCGTTGCCTTTGCCGGTGCAGCCGTGGGCGACGTAGCGGGCGCTGTAGTGGTGCGCGGCGTCCGCCAGGTGCTTGCAGATCAGGGGGCGTGAGAGGGCGGAGACAAGCGGGTAGCGGTCCTGGTAAAGGGCGTTGGCGGCCAGGGCCTTGGTCACGTACTCGTTGGCGTACTCCTCGCGGGCGTCGATCACCTGTGCGTCCAGGGCGCCTGCGTCCATGGCCCGCTTGCGCAGGAGCTCGGTGTCGCCGCCCTGGCCCACGTCGACCAGCAGCGCAATGACGTCAAGGTCCTGCGTCTGCTTGAGCCACCTCACCGCTACGGTGGTGTCAAGCCCACCCGAATAGGCAAGAACGACTTTTTCACTCATCTTGAGCTTCCTCTCTTATCGAACCGCTCTAGCGTCAATCCTCTTCGCCCGACAGGTCGCTTCCGGGCAGCGACTCCACCATCGCTCGCAGCCTGCGCTCCACCTTGCGGGGCATGACGCCCTGTTTGCACACCACCAGGATCGTGTCGTCACCGGCGATCGTCCCGGCCACCCCTTCGATCTCCAGCCGGTCCAGCGCTCCCCCGACCATCATGGCGTGCCCCGGAGGGGTCTTGACGACCACCAGGTTGCCGGTGGACTCCAGGCCGAGAACCGACTCGCTGAACATCCTGCTGACCGCATCGCCCGCCGGCACCGTCACCGACTCGGAGGGCAGCGAGTACACGACCTTGCCATCCCGGCGGACCTTCACCGCCCCCAGCTCATCCAGGTCCCGGGAGACCGTTGCCTGGGTGGCCGGGAAACCTGAGCCTCGCAACATCTTCACCAGCTGGGTCTGGCTGGTAATCGGCATCTGCCGGATTAGCCCCACGATCCTGCGCTGCCTGCCCGCCTTCATCGCACCCGGCGACCGTCCTTTTCCGCTCGGTCCAGCGTCAGCAACCACTCCATCAGCGCCTTCTGGGCGGGGAGCCGGTTGGCCGCCTGCTGCCAGATCACCGACCGGGGGCCGTCCATGACCTCGGTGCTGATCTCCTCCTCCCGGTGGGCGGGGAGGCAGTGCATGACGACCGCGTCCGGGGACGCCGAGTCCAGCACCTGGGAGTTGATGTTGTAGTCCTGGAAGACCTGGCGCCGGGACTCCTTCTCCTCTTCCTGGCCCATGCTGGTCCACACGTCGGTGTACAGGACGTTGGCGCCCCGGGCGGCCTTCGCCGGGTCGTTGGTGACCCGGATCTTGCAGCCGGTCTCCAAACCGATGGCGGCGGCCCTCTCGACAATCGGCTCGATGGGCTCGAAGCCGTTCGGGCAGGCGGCGATGATTTTGCCGATCCCGGCCTTGGCCCCCGCAAGGAGCAGCGAGTGGCAGACGTTGTTGCCGTCGCCGAGGTAGGCGATGGTCACCTTCGACAGGTCCTCGAAGCACTCCTGGACCGTCATCACATCGGCCAGCGCCTGGCAGGGGTGTTCCAGATCGGACAGAGCGTTGACCACCGGGATGGTCGAGGTCTCGGCGAGCGCGTCCAGCCGCTCCTGGCCGAACGTCCTCAGTACGATCGCCGACAGGTAGCCGGACAGAACCTGGGCGGTGTCCTCCAGCGACTCGCCGCGGTCCAGCTGCAGGTCGTGGGCCTGCAGGGCGATCGGGTGCCCGCCGAGCTCGAAGACGGCGGTTTCGAAGGCAATCCGGGTCCGGGTGGACGGCTTCTCGAAGATCAACCCCACCGAGCAGCCCTCGAGGACCCGGGAGATCATCCGGGAGGAGTTCTTCATCTCAATCGCACGGTCGATCAGTACCGCCTGCTCGGCCGGCGTAACGTCGTCGGAGGATAGAAAGTGCCTCATGCGGGTTGAACCTCTCTAATGCCGGTGAGCACCTCGTCCAGGATGCCGATGGCTTCGTCGCAGTCGCTTTTCGTCAGGATAAGCGGTGGACACAACCGGAGCGCCCAAGGCGTCACGTTGTTCACCAAAAGCCCCCTTTCCAGGCACGCCAGGACGGCGTCCGAGGCGCACTCGGAGTCGAGTTGAAGCGCCAGCAGGAGGCCCCTGCCGCGGACCTCGGTGACCGCCGGGTGGCGCCCGGCCAGCCCTTCCAAACCCTGCTTAAGGTAGGCGCCGGTCTCCCTGGAGTTGGCCACCAGCCCTTCCAGCTCGATGGTGTCGATAACCGCCAGCGCCACGGCGCACGCCAGGGCGTTGCCGCCCATGGTGGTGGCGTGGTCCCCGGCCTGGAACGCCTCCGCGAACTCGCCCCGGGCGACGCAGGCGCCGATCGGCAGGCCGTTGCCCAGCGCTTTGGCCAGGGTGATCACGTCCGGCACCGCGCCGGTGTGCTGGAAGCCGAACATCTCGCCGGTCCGCCCGAAGCCCGTCTGGACCTCGTCGAGGATGAGAGCAAGGTTGTGCTCGTCGCACAGCATCCGGGCGAAAGGCAGGTAGCCGTCCGAAGGGACGACGACCCCGGCCTCTCCCTGGACCGGCTCGAGCAGTATCGACGACTCGGCGCCGGTGATCGCGTCCTCCAGCGCCCCCGGGTGGTCGAACTCGACGTGGGTGAACCCGACCGGCAGCGGCAGGAACGGCTTCCACTTGGCCGGCTGCCCGGTGGCGGCCAGGGTCTCCAGCGTCCGGCCGTGGAACCCGCCGTGGGCGGCGATGGTCCCGTACCGGTTGGCTCCGTAGCGGTCGCCCGCCCAGCGGCGCACCAGCTTCAGGGCGCACTCGTTGGCCTCGGCCCCCGAGTTGGCGAAGAAGACCCGCCCGTCGTCCCAGCCGAGCAGCCCGCAGAGCCGGTCGGCGAGTTCGGCCATCGGGCCGGTGTAGTAGAGGTTGGAGGTGTGGATCAGCTTCGCCGACTGCTCGGCGATCGCCGACACCACCGCCGGGTGCGAGTGGCCGAGGGCGTTGACCGCTATGCCTGCGACGAAGTCAAGGTAGCCCCGCCCGGATTCGTCGAACAGCCGCATGCCTTCGCCCCGGACAAAGGTCACCGGCAGGCGCTTGTAGGTCGGCATGGTCCGCCTGTCGGCCAGGCCGGCGATCTCCGGGCTCATGGCAGCACCATGGTGCCGGAACCCTCGTCGGTGAAGATCTCCACCAGCAGGCAGTGCGGCTGCCGGCCGTCGAGGATGTGGGCCTGGGGCACGCCGGACTCCATGGCGTTCACCACCCCCGAGATCTTCGGGATCATGCCTTTGGACAGGCGTCCTTCGTCCAGCATCTCCCGCAACTGGCCGACCGTGATCTCCGAGATGAGGCTGGTCTCGTCGCCGAAGTCCCGGTAGAGCCCCTCGGTGTTGGTGAGGAACACCAGCTTCTCGGCATCCATCTTCACGGCGATGGCCGCCGCGGCCAGGTCGGCGTTGATGTTGGTGGTGCCCTCCTCGCCCAGCCCCAGCGGGGCGATCACCGGGATGTACTCCTTGAGCAGAACCCGGTAAAGCTCGTTCGGGTCGACGTCGGTCACCTCGCCCACCAGGCCGAGGTCCTCGCCTTCCGGGCCCCACAACTTCTTGGTGAGCAGAAGTTTGTCGGCGTCTCCGGCGAGCCGGACCGCGTTTCCCCCGTTGGAGTCGATAGCCTGGGCGATTGCTTCGTTGACCTCCATCATCGCCTCACGGACCACCGTGACGGTCTTTTTGTCGGTCACCCGGTAGCCGCCGATGAAGTGGGGCTCCAGGCCCAGCTGCCGCATCGCCTGACTGATCTGGTTGCCGCCGCCGTGGACCAGGATCGGCCGGATGCCGACGAACCTCAGCAGCGTGAGGTCGGTGGCGAAGCCCTTCAGCGTATCGGGGTTGTCGGCAATCTCACCGCCGACCTTGATGACCACGGTCTTGCCGGTCCACCGCTGGATGTAGGGAAGGGCCTCGACCAGGACGGCCGACTTGAGCTGCGCGTCGGACCACAACCGGCGGTGGTTCATAGCTCGTACTCCGCGTTCAGGGTGACGTAGTCCGGCGTGAGGTCGCTGGTCAGGATGGTCGCCTCGTCGGACCCGACGCCCAGGTCGCACTCGATCGTGATCTCGTTTTTCGACATCGCAGCCCGGGCGTTGTCGATGGCCTCCATGCCCTCCGACGCCCCTGCGGTCAACAACCGGACCCCGGCCATCGAGATCGTCAGCCCGTCGAAGTTGGCGTCGGCTCCGGAGTTCCCGACCGCCGAAGCCACCCGGCCCCAGTTCGCGTCCTCCCCGAACAGGGCCGTCTTGACCAGGGTCGATTCGGCGATCGCCCGGGCCGCCCGGACTGCGTCGGCTTTCGAGGCGGCGCCGGTGACCCTCACCGTGACGAACTTGGTGACCCCCTCGCCGTCGGACACCATCTGGCGGCTGAGCGAGTCGCAGACGGCAAGCAGGGCCGCTTCGAGCTCGGTCGGGTCGGGCCTAACGCCGGAAGCGCCGTTGGCGAAGACCAGGAGGGTGTCGTTGGTGCTGGTGTCGCCGTCGATGGTTATCGCATTGAACGTCTTGTCGGCCACCCGGTGTAGCGCCGCCTGCAGGATCTCGCGGTCGACTACCGCGTCGGTGGTGACCACCGCGAGCATCGTGCCCATGTTGGGGTTGATCATCCCGGCCCCCTTGGCTATGCCGCCCAGGTGCCAGGCGTGGGTCGAGGCGACCGCAGCCAGCTTCGGCACGGTGTCGGTGGTCATGATCGCCCGGGCGGCGATCCCGTCGTCCACCCCCAGGGCGGATGCCGCGTTGTTGATGCCGGCCACGACCTTGTCCATCGGGAGCAGGGCCCCGATGAGGCCGGTGGAGCACACAAAAACCTCGTCCGCAGGAACGCCCAGCGCATCGGCGGCCGCCTGGGACATCGCCTCGGCGTCCGCCAGGCCCTGGGCCCCGGTGCAGGCGTTGGCACCCCCGGAGTTTATGACCACGGCCCGGCCGGTCCCCCCGGCGAGCCGCGCCCGCGAGACCTTCACCGGCGCCGCAGCGACGTTGTTCCGGGTGAAGACGCCCGCCACCACCGCGGGCTGGGTGGAGACCACCAGGGCGACGTCGGGGTTGCCGGTTCTCTTGAGCCCGGCGCTGACGCCGGCCGCCAGGAAGCCCTGTGCGGCGCAGACCCCGCCGGTTACGGGTACAAGGCTCATGGAAGAAGGGGCCGGTCGCCGAGGCCGGTCGCCTCCGGCAGTCCGAACATCAGGTTGGCGTTCTGCACCGCCTGGCCCGCGGCCCCCTTGCCCAGGTTGTCGATCGCGGCAAAGGCGAGCACCCGTCCGGTCCGGGCGTCGAAGCGGACCGCGACCTCTGCGAAGTTGGTGCCGCTGAGCCGTTTGGTCCGCGGCAGGTCGCCGTCCAGGATTCGCACGAAGGCTTCGTCCCGGTACGCCTCGGTGAGGGCGGCCGACAGGTCTGCCTGGGTCGTCGAAGGCGTGGCCTGGGCGGCGCAGCTGGCGAGAATGCCCCGGTTCATCGGCACGAGGTGCGGAACGAAGCTCACCCGGGTCGGGTGCCCGGCCGCGAGAGTAAGCTCCTGCTCGATCTCGGCGATGTGCTTGTGCCCGGTCACCGCGTAGGGCGACAGGTTCTCGTTGGCCGAGCAGAAGTCGAAGCCCTCTCCCCCGGCCCGCCCGGCGCCGGAGACGCCCGACTTGGCGTCGACGTGAATGCCTTCGGACTCGACCAGCCCGGCCGAAACCAGGGGCACAAGCGCCAGCAGCGCGGCGGTCGAGTAGCAGCCCGGGTTCGCCACCCGGTCCGCCTCGGCGACCTCCTTGCGGTGGAACTCGGTCAGCCCGTATACCCAGTCGCCGAGCGATTCCGGTTGGGCGTGCGCCTCGCCGAACCACTCCTCGTACTGGCTTGCGTCGTCCAGCCGGTGGTCGCCGCCGAGGTCGACAACCTTCGCCCCCCCATCGGCGAACAGCCCCATGCTGGCGTTGTGGGGAAGGGAGGAGAAGACGAGGTCGGCGCCGGACTGGAGGGCCTCGTCAACCGACACGAAGGTCAGGTCGGCGACCGACTTCAGGGACGGGTAGGCGCCGGCGACCGGCTTGCCGACCTGGGACGAGGCCGCCGCAGCCGTTACGCTCATGCCCGGGTGCGCCTCGAGGATACGGAGCAGCTCCGCCCCCGCAAAACCCGATGCCCCCAGCACCGCCGCCGATATCGTCACTCGTCGCTCCCTTTATGCACTATTCATGAATTCTATTCATATTTTTGAATAAGGATTCGAGATTACCACGAATCGACGCTCAGAAGATGCTGCATCAGCGGTAATCCCTGACTCTCAGCGCAGCTTTGGCGTCAAGGCGGACTGCCGGGTCGGGATCATCGAGGAGCCGGGTGAGGACCTCCCGGATCTCGGGAGTGTCGGCTGTGATCTCGTTGACCAGGTCGTACAGAGCCAGCTCCTTCACGTCACCGACGGGATCCTCAGCGAGCCGGAGCTGCACCGCTATCACCCGCGGGTCGTCGGGCCCGCAGCCCACGATGCTGAAGGCGATCCCACGGCGTATATCGGGGTCGCTGTGGGTGGAGAACCTAACCAGCGTATCTAGTATCCGTGGCTCACCGGTAGACCTCAGGCACGCCAGGACCCAGTAGAGAACGTCGGGGTCCTCCTCCGAGTCTGCCATCCCCTCGAGCAGCGCCCAGGTCTCGTCGAACAGTGGCCGGCCTTCAGCGGGGCCCAACTCCTGGAGGATGCGCAGCCCGATTACCCGCTCTCCGGACAGCGGGTGTCCGCAGAGCCGGGCGGCGGCCTCGAACACCTCCCTGGTGCCCCGCTCCTGCAGGGCAACCAGCACGTCCAGGTGTGATGCCTCTCCCCGGGCGTGAGCTTCGGCTGCAGCCTCGTCCTCGTCCTCCGGAGGCAGCATCTGCCGGAAGAGGTCGACCAGGTCTGCGGTCGAGTGGTCCTTTAAGAGTTCGGCCCGATTCCGGGGTTCATCCGGCTCCGGGATCTGCCGGTGAGGTATGTCCGGGGTCATGGTTCCCATTCTCGCGGGTCCGGCGCCGACTACGATTCAGGCCATGGCCGACGAATGGATGGTTCCCCTCCTCCCCTGCGCCTCGGTGGACGAGATCCGGGACTTCTACCTTCCCCTGGGTTTCGAGGTGACCTACCGGCAACTGAGACCCTATTCATACCTGGCTTTGAAGCGCGGGGGAATCCACCTCCACTACTTCGGCATGGACGGATTCAAGGCCGAGGAATCCTATGGGACGTGCCTGGTGGTCGTGAAGGACCCGGAGCCGCTGTTCGAGGCTTTCGCCGCCGGCCTCAGGGCCCAGTTCGGCAAGCTGCCCCTGACCGGTTTCCCCCGCATCACCCGGCCCCGCCGGCGCAAGAACAACGGCAACCTGAGCGGGTTCAGCCTGGTGGACCCGGCGGGCAACTGGATCCGGGTAACCGTCCAGGGCGGAGTGGCGGGTCCCTCGGACGAAGCGCCCCAAAGCAAATTGAGCAACGACCTGGCCAACGCGGTGGTGTTCGCGGACTCCAAAGACGACGTTGCGGCGGCGATAAAGATCCTGGAGCGCGGGCTGAGGCGCCCC